>CALADR010000262.1 GCA_937890845.1 uncultured Bacteroidales bacterium
GAGGTTATCGGTGCCGGTGCATTCATAGGCTGTAACAATCTTTATGGTGAAATAAGACTGCCTGAATCATTGAAGGCTTTGGGGAATGGAGCATTCGACATGATGCATGGCATTAACACTAACTTTACCGGGAATATTGTTATACCGCAAGGTGTGGTCGCTATACCTGCCTGCGCTTTCAAAGGTTGTGCTACGGGAGGTACTCTTACTCTCCATGACGGAATTATAAGTATCGGATCACAAGCGTTTGAAAATTGTGCACTTAAAGGGGAACTCCGACTTCCGAAAAATCTCGAATCTATCAGTCACAATTCTTTTTACGGATGTGATTTCTCAGGCAATCTGGTTCTTCCTGAAAATCTTTTTTCCATAGGGGACAGGGCATTTGCATATAACTGGAGGCTTATGGGTACTCTTGAGATTCCGCAGAATGTGGTTTCCATCGGTGCAGGCGCCTTTGCGAAGTGCCGTAGCCTGGAAGGTGTGATTTTCCCGGAAGGACTTGAAAGCATAAGGTATAACTCATCTTTTGGTGAAGACGGAGGCGCATTCCAGGACTGCTTTGGCATAAACAGGATAGTCTGCAAAGGAAGGATTCCTGCGTATGTCCAGGAGGGAGCATTCCATGGAGTCCCTAAAGACAATTTCACTCTCGAGGTACCAGAGTCTTCGATTCAGCAATACCAGGGAGCTGTGGGCTGGAAAGATTTCAAACGCATTTCGGCATACAGGAATCTTGTTATCCGTCCGAATGCGGCCACAGCCATAAATACTTCGGTGACAAGGGATCTTGTGTTGACAGCCGATGCGGAATGGTATGTCGAAAGCCAGCCTGAGTGGGTAAGCCTCAGCCAGACATCCGGCACTGGAAAGACTGAACTTAAACTGACTTTCAGCCAGATGCCTTCAGGTTCTGCTCCGAGGGAAGGCGAAATAGTATTCATGCTCAAGGGACAGGATTACAGAACAAGGTGCAAGGTAAGCCAGTATGATTATAAATACGGTGAAGATCAGTTTGTTACACTTCAGAAATCTACTAAGGGGAGCGGTATCAACATAGTTCTTTTAGGTGACGGCTATGATGCGAAGGAAGTCAGCGAAGGCAAGTTGGCCGACAATCTTACAGAGGCATACGGTCACTTCTTCTCGATAGAGCCTTATAAGACATACAAGGATTATTTCAATGTCCATTATGCAGTGTCTGTATCGCCGGAGTCTGGAGTCGGAAGCGTGAATACTATTATTTATAACAAGTTCAATACAACAGCCAAAGGTGGTGTTACTCTCGGAGGACGCAACGGGGAAAGTGACGATTTGTATATAATGGATTATATTTGCAATGCTCCGGGCATAACTGGGAGTGACCTTGACAAGACATTGGTAATCATGGTACCTAATACTGCCGACTATGGCGGAATATGCTATATGTGGGATGAAGGATATGCCATTGCCTACTGCCCTATGAGCAACTATGGCTATCCTCTTGATTTCAGGGGAGTAATCCAGCATGAGGCAGGCGGGCACGGCTTCGGAAAACTCGGAGACGAGTATATTTACCACAATGCATTTATTGATGCCTGCACTTGTACCTGTTGCGGACATGTGGCTGAATTTAACGGAGCAAAGGACAGGGGCTGGTACGATAACCTGTCTCTTACAGGCAAAATGAGCGAAGTGGGATGGAGCCACCTTCTTTCCCATGACAAATACAAGGATTTTGTGGATATATTTGAAGGTGGCTTCATGCACAGCAGGGGAGTATATCGTTCAGAGCATAACAGCTGTATGAATAATGACATCCCGTACTATAGTACCATCAGCCGTGAGTCCATAGTCAGAAGGATAAAGACACTGGCAGGAGAGACATTTACATTCGAAGATTTCGTGGCAAATGATATGGTGGAAATTGACGGAGTGGCTGTGAAATCAGGCTATATGGACGGATATATTTACGACAGGTCATCGTCTGTGCAGCATAAGCCTGTCTTTATGGGAAAATTGTCTGATTTAAGATAGAGATTAAGGAAAATGAAAAAGATTTGTTTAGCGATATCGGTTGCTGCCGTGCTTTTTGCCGGATGTGCGAAAACGGGTTTCCCCGGTGATGAAACCGCTGGAGGAGAAACCATTGCGGATGATGGCCTGATGCATTTCAGTATGGACTATCCTTCTACAAAGGCTACTGAAACGGCATTTGAGTCAGGTGACAGGATAGGCGTATATATTACGGCTTATGAAAACGGTGAGCCTCTTGCATTGCAGCTTGGAGGCAACTACAAGAATAACAACGCTGTCACGTTTGACGGCTCTGTCTG
>CALADR010000263.1 GCA_937890845.1 uncultured Bacteroidales bacterium
ATGAAAAACGGTATATACAGGCTTCATACAGGATATGATTTCCCTGGTCCTCATCAGGGTAATTTCTGCTCAAACGGAATAATCCCTGCTACCAGGGAGGAGTCTCCGAAGCTTAAGGAGGTCAAGAGTATTTACCAATATGTGGCTTTCACTCTGGAAAATGTTGACCTTAAGGCTGGAACAGTAACTGTAGGAATCAGGAATAAATATAATTTCATTTCTCTGGCTGGCTATGAGCTGGTTTGGAAGACTCTGGCTGACGGAAGTGTCTCAGGATAAGCTTGCTCTTTCTGATATTGTGCCTGGTGATTCGGTGTCTTTGACTTTGCCTCTTGATGGCGTGAAGCTCAGAAAGGCTGAGAAAGAAGGTGTTGAGGTTATGATTGACCTGTATGTGGAGGCTTCGAGTCCGTCCCGTTGGGCTGATGCCGGGCATGTGGTGGCAATGAAGCAGTTTGAGGTGCTTTCCCGTGGAGGTCTTTATGCGGTTTCCGGATCAAAGGGTTCTCAGCTGTCCGTATCGGAAGAGAATAATACAGTTTCAGTGGGAAATGACAGGATTTCTGTTCTTTTTGATAAGACTTCTGGAAGAGTCGTATCTCTTAACATAGGAGGTGCGGATGTTATAGCAGAAGGTCAGGGCTTTGCTTTCCAGAGCCACAGGTGGGTGGAAAATGACCGTTCTGTACAGCCTGGAAACGGAGAGTTCGAAGGAGGGGAGGTTACTGTCTCTCAGGATAAAGGAACCGTTACCGTAAAGACAGTGCAGAGGGGGAGTTTGTGTGATGTGTCAGTAGATTATATTATTTACCCTCATGGGGTTATGGATATGGAGGCAGTCTTCACTCCTAAGAAAGAAGATTTGAGACGTTGCGGTCTTGTGTGCGGTATTAATCCTGATTTCGGCAGGGTTGATTATTATGCTCTCGGGCCTTGGGAGAATCAGGTGGACCGTAAGGACGGCGTCACAGTAGGCAGATATGAGACTACAGTAGATGATATGGTGGTAGGGTATGTCAAGCCTCAGACTATGGGAAACAGAGAAGGTCTCCGTGAGCTCGTGATGGAAGCTTCTGACGGCCGTGGTTTCAAGGTTGAGACAGAAGGCGAGGTTTCTTTTTCCGCCTTGAGATATACCGATGAAGATCTGTATGAGGCCAAGCATCTTTGGGAACTGTCACCAAGACCTTATATTGTGCTGAGTCTTGATGCCAGGATCAGAGGAATCGGAAATGCAAGCTGCGGACCTGATACTATGGAGAAATACAGGATTGCAAAAGAATCGCTGTCATATAAACTCAGGTTTTCAGCAGTCTGCCTTGACAGGAAATAATATAAAGTGTGGACTTCTTCCACAAAGTAAGTCTCTTTAAATACAATTGTCAGTCCCGGCCTTTTCCGGGAAATAAAAAATGCAGATGACTGTTATGAATCATCTGCATTTTTTATTTATAAAACTCTTGCCGTCAGTTGATTTCTTTACCGAACGGAACCAGAGCAAGCAGTGCCATTTTAAAATGCTGCATTCCGAATGGAATGCCTACGATTGTGATGCAGCATAGCAGGCCGAATATTATATGGGATGTGGCTATTTCTATCCCTCCGAAGAGTATCCAGATGACATTCATCAGAATGGACAGGCACCCTCCGTCATTGCTTCCGGATGTCACTTCACTGCCGAACGGCCAAAGTGCAAACATCGCCATTTTAAACAGCTGCAGACCGAACGGGATACCTATTATAGTAATGCAGAACAGAATACCGCCCAACATATAATACAGACTTATGAAAATTCCTCCGAGAATCATCCAGAGGATGTTGCCGATAAGATTCATATTCGATTATTTTATAAATCCGTCATTGCCAATATGGTCACAGTTGCCGTTCGGGGAATTGAGCGGAATGTTTTTCTTTACGATATCTATGAATATCACAATGATAAACAAGCTGGCTGCCATGAGTGATATATATTGCCATTTGTCCAGTATATCGGATAATGGGGCATCC
>CALADR010000264.1 GCA_937890845.1 uncultured Bacteroidales bacterium
AAAAAGTCATAGGAGTAGCCTCTGCAATAGCTGGAGTAACAGATGAAATTTTATTATCAAACGCCCAATGACCGGTAGATGCTGCCTCTACGTCAGAATTGATTGACGCAGAACCCAAGAACGGGTCTTTCCTGCCCCACTGGTAGAGAAGTCCGAGAGCCCCGACTGTATTAGGTTCTGCAGTGGTAGCACCGAGGTTCCTGTCCATCATTGTACCTGCATCATTGAAATAAATCTGCTCTTTCCAACCCTCCTCGGAACACCAGATATGCCAGGACTAGAGAATGGTTCCTTTTGTATTTTTTACGGCAATAACTGCATTACCGTTCTTAAATACTGCAGGGGTTTCAAAGCAGATATAACCCTTTGAATACTCTGCTTTCGCTATCAGGTCTCCCACCTGTGGAGCGACATCTGTTCCGAAAGATTCCCAAAGAACTTCTACTGATGACACATAGGCGACTGGCCCATGTCTTCCATAGCCACCTTTTCACCGGAATTTGAGCGATCAATCCTCTTTATCAGATAACACAGGCTATTGTCGGCCATACGCATCAACGTATGAGACACCACGCCGATTTTAGCCAATTCTGCCAAATGCATGGTCAGGTCTTCAGTTTCTGGCATCTGTGCAAATTGTATCGTTTGAGGTTTGCATATAAAGCCTCCCCATAAACCCACAATGGTCAACCGTTGACTGCCTTCATGTTCATTGAGATGCAAGGACAATTTTGGCTGTACGCCAGTGAGGGAAGTCTGGTCTTTTATAACCTGTATGGCCAGTTTTTCTAAATCTTCGCAAGTGTAGTTTAAAATAGGGACTTCCTTTGTACCAAAGAACTTCTTTGCACAGTTGGCATGAAAATCCTTCTCTCTCTTTTCAAGCGAACGGTAACAATACAGGCATTTACACATTTGTACTTTCCTCCTCAATTACAGGTTCAACACTAACGGCTCCTATACAGTGATTGCAGCGGTTTAAATGTACCGCCCATATCACTTTCAAATGTACCGGGTATATCAGAATGATTTGTACCGTCCGTATCAGTTTGAAATGTACCGCCTGTAGCGGAATGAAATGTACCACCCCATCTTTAACCAGTGCCAGCATGGTCGGGGAAAAATCAGAACTGTTGCTTACGGTTTGACAATGTACCTTTGTGATATTGATCAATATCACAGGGCTATGGCAAACGTAAAGACAACAATGACAGACATCAGAGTAATCATCAGGGAGTTTTCCCGCGGCACCTCATTGCGCGAGATGGAGCGCAAGTTAAAGCTGAGCCGCACCTCACTCAGGGCCTATCGTGAGCGTGCAGAGGCATCCGGCAAATGCATGATAGACCTTCTTAAACTTAATGACGCAGAGCTTCAGGCAATCATGATGAAGGGCGATGGACATCGTGGCAGGGATGCAGAACGATATGCCTTCATGCAGGAGAACGTTGAAGCCTATGCTAAGGACATGAGACGCAAGTATATGACTTACGATGTCCTATACGAGGAATATCAGAAGTCCACAGACAATCCGTATGGATACACTCAGTTCAAGGCCATAATACAAGAGTATGAGAAGAATCATGACTACAAGTATCACAATACCTACGAACCGGGTCGTGAGATGCAGTTCGACTTTGCCGGCGATAACCTGTGGATCGTAGACAAGGAGACCGGAGAGGCCGTCCAGGCTATAGTTCTGGTATGTCTTCTTCCTTATTCGATGCTCAGTTATGTCACCGCTCTGCCAAGCGCAAAGATGGAATATCTCTTTCAGGCATTGTCAAAGGCCGTGAGGTACTTCGGTGGCGTTGCCGAGATGTCCAAGACCGATAACATGCGTCAGTGGATCAAGAAGACTGACCGTTATGAGCCGACCCTGAACGAGGCTGCAAGTCAATGGTGCCTTCATCATGGAACCGACCTTGACGAATACCGTAGCGGCAAGCCTCGTGACAAAGGTCCTGCAGAAAGTCTTGTAATGCAGACCTACAAGTACTACTACAGTCGCCTCTGTAGGGACACCTTCTTTTCTTTGGATGAGCTCAACTGGAAATTGGACGAGCTTAACGATATGTTCAACAACAAGACCAGAAAGAACAAAACATACAGCCGACGTGAGCAATACGAAAAAGAGGAACGTCCTTGCATGCTTCCATTGCCACCGAAATCCTTCCTCTTGAAATATACCAAGGAGATAAAGATCAACTCAACATATCACTTTCAGGTAGACAGGAACCACTTCTACAGTGTTCCATATCAGTATGTCGGCCAGAAAGCTAAGGTCATATATGATGTAGAATGCGTTGAAGTCTGGATTGGTCTGGACCGTATTGCCGCCCATGACAGGAAATATACAGATGGATATAGCACAGAGGAGTCACATATGCCTGAAAACCATATCGCCTATAAGCGCTCAAAGGAGGTGAACGCAGCATACTTCCAACAGAAAGCAAGTCACATAGGGCCTCATACACGTGCCGCCGTAGACAACATACTCTGTTCTGCACTCTTCGTGCAACAGTCTTACAGATCATGTCAAGGGGTCCTTCGACTCGAAAAACGATATGGTGCGGAGCGCCTTGAGGCAGCTTGCAGAAGAATCGAACCGAAGACAGCAGCCACATACAAGCGTATTGAGGCAATACTCAAGAGTAGTCTGGATAACATCATGCTTGTATCTTCGGATATGGAATCATATATCCCTCATAACGACAATGTGAGAGGAGCATCAGCATACAAATAGAAACCAAGCTGGCACGCAAATGAATAACAGTACATGAACACACAAGAAACAATCCTCCAACTGGAAGGTCTTAGACTCAAAGGCATGGCTGAATGTTACAAGGCACTTCAGAGCCTGCCTGCGAATCAGTGGCCCACGTTGGACTCATTTGTTGCCCGTCTCGCAGAGGCGGAACAACAGTACCGAAACAGGAAAAGGACAGAGATGTATCTGAAGACCAGC
>CALADR010000265.1 GCA_937890845.1 uncultured Bacteroidales bacterium
TTTTCCATGATTTTACTCAGAAGAGTCATCAAGGAATTATGGAATGACTTCTAGTCAGATATTTAAATTAGCATGACCCTATAATGGTAGAATTGCAGGGAGAGACTGGTATGAAACGGTTTACTTCATTCGGATGCCTGATGATGTTTTTTCTCCTTTTGACGCCTCTTCCGGCCAGGGCGGAGATGACTGTAACTATCGTCAATGGTTCGTCACTGGAAATCAATTATCTGTATCTGGATAGTGGAGAAGGCAGTATGGGGTCATCGATGAGTCTTGTCCCCGGCAACAGAATCAATATGAATGACGGCAATGCTTCTATCCTCAAGGGGCTTACGGTATTTGCCGGAACCAAGCGCTATGTCTTTGAGTCAATGAGTCTTCCCGGCCCGAAGCAGGTCCTGCGTTTTGTCCTGCACGATGACGGTGTACCGGCGCTTGTCCCTGAGGGAGAGTCCCAGTCGTCTGCCCAAGGAGAGAGCTTTGATGTTGAAACTGGTCCCATCTGGGACAACGATGATGCTCAGGAACGCTGTCCTGAAGTGCTGGCAGCCTGGATGGAAGCCAATCCCGGCAAGGAGGCCGAATGGACAGGCAACTGGACGACGACTGTTGAAGGGGAGACGAGTGTTTGCAATCTTCGGCTCAGAAATGCTTCTTCCAAGGTTTCGGCGTTATCTTCCGGAAGTATCACCGGAAAATCAATCCCGCTGATCCCCGAAGGAACGGTACCCGTTGACCTGGCACAGGTGCTTGCCGCCCACACTATGGCGGATCTACGCCCGATGAACATCACTGAAGCATCCTATCCATTCGCGGGTGAATTCTTCCTGCCTGTAAACTTTGCGGAGACAACCTGGCTGGCCAGAATTATTCCTGAAAACAGTGGAGAATTTTTCGGCAAAAACGTGGATGAATGGCCCATCAGCAGCATCGTGTTTCATACGGCCATTGACGATGAAGGTCTCAAGAACATCATTCTCGCTTTGTCCTCCGCAGGATACCGCCCCTGGTTCGCTTATGTGAAGAACGGGGAAAAGATGAGTATTACCGATGCAATACATTTCTGGGATAATGCGGATACGCCCACTCAGTCCGATGCCGAGGAAACGATGGCCGAGAGTTGCGTTACTGTTTTCAGCGAGACCGATCCCATCATCCTGGAAGGTATTTATATTTCTGCGAAATGCTGGGACGAGGCCGTCAAGGGGGAAAACCCGGTCGCCCCTGTCATGCGTCTGCATGTTACCTCCAATAAGAACCTTTCCCTAGTCTGGATGGCCGATGGTTCCACGCTTATTGAGGCAAGCCGCGAATAGAATCATGCGTAGGGGAGTAGCGATTGTAGCGACGATAGTAGCCTGTGCCGTACTGTTCTGGGTCATGGGAGTCCTGCTGCTGACACGGCAAACCTGCCAGCTGCTGATTCTCATGTCCGGAGTAGGTATCGGGGCCATCTGTATGGCTTTCCACGCCCGGAAAAGAGGCAGCCGAGTTCTTCTTGTCATTGCTCTTGCAGGCTTGGCGCTGGCTGTGGGGCTTGGCTTCATGGCCCTAGTGGACATGCTCGAACCGGAAATCCTCTCCTTCCGGATCATGCCGGAATATTCGCCAAAGACTCTCTCATAAGCCACATGTAGGTGAGGAAGGTATGAAACATTATTTTTTCTTCTGGAATGTCTGTCTATGCACACTTCTGCTCTGTTTTGGTCCTTGTTGCGGACAAGTGTTTGCCGAGAATGCTGGTGAAGTTCGGCCCGGCAAATGCGCGATTACGTCCGGTGGACATACATACAGGCCTTCAGGTTGTCTAATCAGGAAGGGAACAGATGAGGGGCTCGGCTGGCGTATTATCGAGAAAAAGGACGGCAGCCCTTTGCTGGATGAAATACTTACCGTTTCCATAGTCGAAACTGGCCCCGGGACTGCCGAGGTAAGCGGACTGACGCAAGGCGGCATCAATTCCCGCTGGGGGGAGGCCAAGCGCGACGGAACCTGCTGGTCAGGAGAAGACTTCCGTATCTGTATCGAATAGGATGATCGATTTTGCACACAACGCAGAGCAGGAAAAAACTCGGGAGGATACATGAACATCTGGCTTTTGGGGGCGCTGGCAATCGTGGTGGCAGCGGTTCTGTGGTACATCATGACCATGAATCGCTTCGCCAGACTTCTGGTGAAAATCAGGGAAGCCGATTCCGGTATTGAAGTGGCTCTAACCAAGCGTTTCGATACCCTGACCAAGATGCTGGAGGTGACTAGGGCTTATGCTAGGCATGAGGCCGACACTCTGGGGAACATAGTAAAAATGCGCCAGGGGATGAACATGACGCAGCGGTCTGATGCCAACAGTCAGATGGATGTCCTGCGTGAAAAAATCAACGTGCTGGCCGAAGCCTACCCGGAACTGCGTTCCAGCGACAATTTTCGCGCATTGCAGACCTCGATTACAGACGTCGAAGAAGACCTGCAGGCCGTGCGGCGTATTTA
Source organism: uncultured Bacteroidales bacterium (assembly GCA_937890845.1). Classification (GTDB taxonomy): domain Bacteria; phylum Bacteroidota; class Bacteroidia; order Bacteroidales; family UBA932; genus Cryptobacteroides. The sequence goes on from CALADR010000265.1 coordinate 2,491, forward strand.
TAATATGAATGTCTCGCAATTCAATCAGATGCTGGTGACTTGGCCAGACAGTATTGTGGGGCATATACATGGACATAAAAATCAGGATTTCTTTAAGGCAGAGAAAGATAAAAAACAGGATGTGGCAATACATTTTTTCCTGTAACCTTTAACATATTTCCCGATAAGGAGTGGAAGATGAAACACACACTGAAGAAGCTGTATACATATTTTTCTATAATACTCTTGACTGCATTCTGTACTTTTTCCTTCGCTCAGGATGCCTTTTCCGCGCCAAAATGGATCAAAGTCACCTACAGTAAGCCTACACTTCAAGTTATCGGAAAAGATAAAAATAATTCAGGCTACCTAGCTTTAAAAGTTTCTGTGACCCACAAAAACAACAGTAAAAAGGGCGAAGTAATTAAGGCTATTTTTGATAAAACCCTTCAGGTTTCATATACATTAGGACCAGGCTGGTATACTTCTTTGTCTAACC
>CALADR010000266.1 GCA_937890845.1 uncultured Bacteroidales bacterium
CCTCCTGCAAAGTACTGAGCACTTTCAAGACGAACTCTCTGTCCTATTGTCAATGAAATACCCCTACTATTCAAGTCTATGTAGTCTGTATGGGATTTGAACACAGAAACATCTTTCCTGTTCTCTTCCATATAAGAATTGACGGCATCCAGAAATTCCTGCTCTGCAAGAGGATAATACTTATCAGGCATCCTGATATTCCACAATATATACTCATCTTCCGGCTTCGGAACAAGAGAGTCTCCCGGCACCTGTCTTCCGTCATCATATGGCCACTGAGTTATTATTTCAAACTCTTTTTTATTTTCATGCCAGTTTACCTCAAATTCTCTTCCATTCAACTCGCCGGACTGGAATGTCACCTGCTTGACAAGTCCTCCGATCTCATAGCTATCAGGATTGAAGTCCAGGGAATCATCCTTGAACCAATATATCTTGTATGGAGTTCCGTCATCCGACTTGGCATCAGTCACCCTTACGCTGCTCACCTTGCCGACTCTTCGCGGATATATGTGAGAAAATGCATCCTTCTCATAATGGTGGATAATACCATATGATTCAATATCTCTGTCAATATACTGGGTACCATCCGGCAATTGCAATCTTGTATGACCATACCGAGTCCTATCTATATTCCTGTCGCTACCTACCGGGAACAGTCTCGTGAAGAATTTTACATTATCAGCACCGGTACGCATAAGAGAGGTAAGACCGTGTCCATATGCAAGAATTACAGGGGCACCGTGTTCACATCTTGTCAGATTCACAGTAGTTCCGTCAAACCAGAATTCAGTGCCAGCCTTTTCCGCAAGAGCAGTCAGTGCATTGTCACAGTACGTTCCTGTATAGTCCAATACAATATTTTCAGTTTGGACGCATTCTCCGGTCTTCCAGTCTGATGTACCCATACCGGCGTTAATGCTATCAACAATAAGTTGAAGATGCGATGCTGCCGGAGCCGTCAGTGAGAAAGCTGCTTCATTCTCTCCATCAACCAGCTTCAGAACCAGAAAGCGGCTGATAAGGCTCTGTATCCCGAACATCTTCAAACTATACTTCCATTCAACTGTGGAAATCTGTTCCGGCACATACCTCTCGACTGCCCAGAATCGTTCTCCGCAAAAATCAATATAGTCATTGACATCAATCTTAATGCACTCATACAAAGTGAATGACAGGTTCAGAAGATTATCTCCCTGTATTGCCACCTGATGAGAGCTTGACTCGTCTGATGCCACTTCAGTTTTTAGAACACCATCTTTATTGTATATCTTCAACTTCATATTGCACTGTTTAAATACTGTTAGAATACCTCTTGAACACCATTCAATAGACAGGGTTCGGCTCCCTGAATTTTACTGTAAAACTCGCATAAACTTTATTTTCAAAGCCCGTCAACTGGCTCCAATTACTGCAGGATATGTAGAAAACTTTGAAAGACCTGTCCAAATCAGACAACCTCAGATCAAGCCATCCGTTCACACCTGTTCTGAGAGCAGAAACAAAGGCTTTTCTTTTTGCAAAAAACTCCTCCTTATTCTCAGCTTCAATCGTAAATGTCAATTCTATATCCCTTGCCTTCAGAGTTGTCTTAAGCACGTCAGGATACTTTTCTCCGTCCTCCTCCCGGAAGTCCACACAAGTATGTCCCTTTGATTCTGCCGGCTTCAGCAAAGCATTATAGTTCTCCATGTCACCGGGATTCTTTTCAGACAGGAACACACCGTAAGTGTCATATGCATCAACATCATTTATGTACAATAGTCCTCTAAGTATTTCCATATCACCTTACCTTTACACCATCCCGAATCATTCCTGATATAATCGTCTTGATCGCTCTTAGTTCAAACAGTCCCCTTGCCGTGTTCGATTCTATATTCCTCAGACAGTCCAGACCGCTGTAAATATCATCTCCCATTTCATCCAGAGTGCTGTCCATATTGGACCAATGCATCTGGCCTGCAGTAAACAAGCCTTCCAGTTTTGTCCCCTGATCCTGTGTCATGGTATTGAAAGCCCCTGTCTTTCCTGACTGCGAGGATGTCCCCTCATCCCAGATATCAAAACCTTTCTCGGCTGCCTTTTCCTTCCACTTCTGGAAGAATGATAAAGCCTCATCTGCATTATCACCGATATTGTCATAGAACCTATCAAGCATATCCATTGCGTCTTCAGTAATATCCTTATCACTTTTCCCGCTTCCGTAAAGTTCTTCAAGTTCTTTCTGCAGTCTGTCAAATTCATCTGCAAAGTACAGAGAATATGCAAGTTGCTTCCCTAACTTTTCAAACGTTTCCCCAATACTGTCTGCAAAACCTTCAAGAGCATCTTGACTGCCGTCAATACCTGCCAGTACAGAATCAAGCAGACCATCACCAAGCCCTCCGTATGTTTCGCTCAGATAATCCCTTAAAGCCTCCTTGGCATCTTTCATTACGCCATTCAGGTCAATCAGGTTCTGAAGGTATTCCCTTGTTTCATCAGACATCTTTCTTGTATCAAGAATCGTCTGAAGCATCGCAGTGTCAAGTTCGCCATTTGCATCAATCAGTTCCGGATATACTTCCAGAATACTGCTATATACATCACGGCCTTTTCCCCAACCGAACAGACCTGTTTTTTCGTGCCCTGTAACTATTGTAGCTCTACCAAGGCCGTTAATATATTCATCATAAAGTGATGCATCATATCTTTTACGTCTATTAGAAGTATTCCCGCCAATATTGTCCGGACGCCGTCTGTTGTTGTCAAACCTTTTTAATGCGTTTTCAAATTCCCGCTGCGCTTCACGGAATACTGCAAGAGCATTTGTTGCCTTAAGAATCTGCTGTTCTCCGAATATATTGGAAGCTTCTTCAAGCAACAGGTTCTGTTCAAACAGCAACAGATTATACTGTCGCTGAAATGACAGTCTTGCATTTTCAATCTCCTTGAGAGCCTCAGCATGTCGATGAGCAGCCTCTATCGCTGAAGTAGCAATATTGACGATTTCTCCGACAGCTGCTCCTGCGGCACCTATGACTCCTCCCTTTGCAAAGCCCTCGGCGATATTGGACACGGCACTCAATCCTTTTTGTATCCCTGATACGGCATCAGCAGCAGCGGTATTGCCCATTGCATCAAACATATCAGCCAACTCTCCTGCAGCTTCTGATGCCGCACCCCCTATAGTGCCGATTGCTCCGGAAATCTCATCAAGCCCTTTGGCATCCTTTAATTTTGCAAGACCTCTTTCGAATGTCTTGAATAGATTTGACCACTTACTGCTCCCTCCTGATCCTTTGTTCAACAGACCGTCAATGGCTTTCTTGATTTTATCCAGTTCTTCCGGACTCTGTTCTATCGCCTTCAGTTGGTCGGCAGCAATGAAGGTTATTCCTTTAGAATCGCCTGTCCCAGAAAGATAATCTTTAAGCTGTCGCGCCTGTGATATCAGTTCTTTCAGAGATCCGAAAGACATTGATGACCAGTCACCGAACAGACGTTTCAGAAAGCCGTTATCTTTGGCAGAACTCCTGGCTTCGGCATCATTGATATCCTGAATTCCTTGTTCGATTTTCAGTTTTGCATCCGCAATTGCACGGTCTATCTCTGCAGAATTCTCTTCCGTCCTGGCTGCTTCAAGAGCTGCAATATCCTCGTTACCCTGCTTTCTGAGTGCTATCCTCTGTGTTTCATAACCTCTGTACTTATCAAGCAGCTTCTTCAGCTGTTCCTCTTCTTTTTTCTCCTGCTCTGCAGCATCCTTCTGCTCTTCCGCATCTATTTCTGACAGGCGTGTATCATAGACGGTTCCTGCTTTAACCGTCAAGGCTGCTGCGGTGGCTTTTGTCCTCTCTTCAGCTCCTTCCGGAACATCAACGCCGGCCTTACGCAATTCTGCATATAATGCAAGTCTCTCTTTAAGTTCTTTTGCTATTCGCTTCTTCTCCTGCTCGAATTCAAGTTTTACTTCTTCCCGCTCACGCTCATAGCCTTTCTTCATTGCCTTGACAGTCATTTCAGCAACTTCTTCCTGAGCTGCCTCTTCCATTTCGGCGAGCTTCTTTTTCTTAGCTTTGATTGCTTCAATTCCTGTTTTTGTAACTTTGGTATCAGCAGGATCCAATTCCTCAAATCCGGCATTCTCAAGTGTCTGATCTGCTTCTGCAGACATCTTGTTTGCCGCATCTATGTAAGCATCACCTGCATTCCTGTACTCCTGAGCTCTCTTTTTAATTATTGCAATAACTTTCTCCTCATCAGCAATCAGTTCGTCTCTTGATCTGGTTGCAGACGAAACTGTCCCCAATGACGATGTCTGCACACCGGAACTCTCCCAGTAGTCTTCCGGTTTGCTGCGTAGCAT
>CALADR010000267.1 GCA_937890845.1 uncultured Bacteroidales bacterium
TCAATAATATGCTCTACTCTCTTGTCTGATGTCAGTAGGTTGAAACTGCTGATTTCATCTATTTCTCCGTCAATATCGATGTCCGTAATGCCGAAATAATGAAAAGGGCATAGCAAATTATTTTCGAGTGCTTGCTGGAGCCGTATCTCGCAAGCAATATTATGGTCAAAAAGATTGAATACATCAAAATTATCTGTTCTTTCAGGAGAAGCGGACATACCTAAAAGCAGTTCAGGCTTGAAATATTCGATTATTTTCTGATAGCTCTCTGCTCCTGTACGGTGGTATTCGTTTGGCTCAAAGCATTCCCTGATATGTTTCTTTGCCATCATATTCATTGTAGAGAATAGGAATGAAGCTTTCTTAGCTTTTATGATATCATTCTGGTTTCCGCTAAGCAGATCCATCGGTATGTGTTTCCCGAAAATCCTTTTGTAGCTTTTGAGAGCCTGCTTGTTGATTTGTTCCCTATGTGATATGAACAGTGCCTTTTTGTTTTGGAAAATGTTCTCTGAAAATAATTTGCGTACAGCAAATGCCGATGCATAGGTCTTTCCAGTTCCTGTTGCAGATATAAGTAATGCTCTTTTCCCTCCACTTTGTATGATATGCTCGAGGTTTAAGGAGAATTCTTCTTGCATTTTGTTAGGTACTAATACCTTGGAATAACCTAAGTCAAGATTCCTGGTTAATTTCTTTATTTCCGACCGCTCAGATTTAGTACGGTTGAATAGTTCTGTATATTCATTCCTGTATTCTTCATAGCAGACAGAACTTTGCCATAAATTATTGAATTCTGATTCAATATCCTTTGCATATTGTCCTTCAGTAGTAGAGACAATACGTGTATTCCATTCATGGTTGGTACTGAGTGCACTTTGAGTGAGATTGGAGCTTCCTACAATAATCCTCAGGTCTCCGTTATTGTGGAACATGTATCCTTTTGTATGAAATCCGGTATTGCTGTCAGCTGTTTTGAATACTTTGACTTCCAGGTTGTTCAGACTGTTTAATTTGTCCAAAGCCTTAGGATCGCTGAACATCAGATAATCAGTCGTGAGAATACGTCCTTTAGCTCCTCTTGTTTCCAAGTCCTTTAATGTGCCAAGCAAAGGGGCTATACCGCTCATTGTAATGAATGCTACAGAAATAAAAAGATCATCGCAACCCTTGAGTTCGTTTTCTATTACGGAGAGTACCTTTTTACCGTTACTGTTAGATATGAACTGTGGTGAATATGCTGTATCAGCCTCAACAGACGAGTCTATAAAGGCTTTCCGGTATCCGTCAACAAGTTTTCCTGTAGATGTTCTGCTCTGCATGATATGGAATGTAAAATCATACGAAGGTACGGATAAAAATGGAAAGTGTGAAAAGTTGACTCTGGTCTCTATGAGTCAACCGGTACTGAAAAGCCCTCCTTTTATGAAAAGTTAGCAGGAACGGTATTATGTTTTAGTAGTACTCATGTAACATATCTGGTAGTGCTTTGAATTTTTTGCCAATGTATCGTAGTTTAGTACATTGGACTTTTATATTTGCAGCAATAAAAATTTAAGCTATGATAACAGACAGGTTCAAAACATCAAAGGAGATATGGAATCTTACCTACGAAGAAGCCGTAAAGGCAATGCAGGAAGAACTTGAAAATGCCAGGGATGAGTATGAAAGGCTTGGAGGGAGGAGAAATATAGGTTGTATTATTCATTATATTATCTGAAAAGAGTATATTAGCAAATAATAATGCATAATTAAGTAATAACCATGAGATTCAAGTTGTGTTTGGAAGTTAATAAAAAAGCATTTGGCAATTTGCTTCCATTGAATTATCAATACGAACAGTCTGCTGCAATCTATAAGATTCTTCAATCTGCTGACGAGGATTTTGCTCAATGGTTGCATGATAATGGCTATAGGACAACTGCTGGCAAAAATTTTAAGCTTTTCACTTTTTCCCGTTTCAAGATTGAAAAAAGGATAATAGATGAGAAAGATCAGAGGATAAGGATTCTCTCAGACACGGTTGAATGGCAGATATCATTTCTGCCAGAAATATCTACACGGAGATTTGTGGAAGGACTCTTTACTAACCAGACTTTTGAAATAGGTGATAAAAAGTCAGTTGTCCAGTTTTTTGTCCGTTCTGTAGAGGCTTTGCCATCTCCTGCTTTTTCGGAACAGACAGTCTTTTCGACGATGTCGCCAATGTGCATTAAGCTGAGGAATGACAGAAATGGCATTGATTATCTGTCACCGGCTGATGTCCGCTCAAAAGATTTGCTGGTCAGGGGCCTGCTGGACCGCTATGAGGCTGTCTTTAATGAATTACTGCCTTGCTCTGTTGATGATTGTGCATTAGAGGTCCTTAATGACCCAAAGCCAGTATTGATAACCATCAAGTCAGGAACTCCGCAGCAGACAAGAGTTAAAGGCTATATGGCACAGTTCAGGCTGAAGGCGCCTTTCCCTTTGCTTCAACTTATGTATGAAAGTGGAGCGGGAAGTTTGTGTGCCCAAGGTTTCGGCTGCCTGAGAGTCATTAACTGACAGTTTTTGGGCATATTATTAATTGTTTTTATATTTGATTATCAATAAATTTCGTATTTGAATTATTGAAGTTATACTAAAACGAATTTCCATGAAACGCACTTATGAAAATTTGGATTACGATGCATTGACTTGCTTGACTGGAGACCCGTTTGTTGATGCCGGCGGTTTTGTAATAGAGGAATTATCCAGTCGTTATCCTGATTATGATATTCTGGATTTGATTATGCTCGCTACTAATATTTATGTGGACTGTTGGGATGCGAAGATCAATTCTTTTTTCTTGAATTCAAAGATTACTCAACCTGCCTTTAATACTCCAGATAAGAAGAAGACGGCAACTAAAGACTATTTTGTTGATATGCTGTCAGATAAGCTTCCGCATATTGAAGGATATTGTCGAGTGACAGGGAGGAAGACTTTCCTGTTTGCGGCAGGGCGTGATAATTCTGTTTTATCAGGGTCCAGTACATTTGTCAATTTTCATCATTCGTTTCAAAATGGATTGATGCTGTCAAAGGAAGTCCTGATACGTTGTCATTTCCTTCCACTAGCTTGCGAGCAGATGCAAGGAAGAATCGGTGTTATCAGTAGCAGTAATCCATCTACCGGGGCTTTCTATGCCAGAGAATGTTGTAGCAAGACTCTGTACGATGTCGGTAAGAACTTATCGCAAGGCGTTTTGAAGAATAAATCACATTCACCTGGAACGGCTTTGTTCCGTTTCCTGGACCAATTGTTCTCTCGGATCAATCCGACGAAAGATGAACAGATTACCTTATATCATTTTACAAATTTCGGGGCAGGTCCAGAAACACAGATTTATACGTTGCCTTTCCCTGCCTTTCAGTTTTACAGGGAAGCCAGAAGACCGGTTTATTCTGATTGCTGGAATAAATTTATAGCGTCCCACTATCGTGCATCAGAGCATAAGAAGGCAGTCTATCAAGTAGATAGCAATGTCTTTACTGAGACAGACAAGAAAGGGACCCTGACATTAAATGAGGATGAGTTCAAGTTTTGGAGCAATTCCATTTATGATAAACTGATGAATGACAAAAGTATTGTCAGTGATCTCCGTAAGTGGAGTGTCAATCAATATTTTGATTTTAAATTATTACGATGTTATCTAATCAATATTCGTCATATGAAAAATGAAACTATCGAAAAAATACAGCAGATAGCTGATTTTATTCTCGACTATCACCGGGAGTCTGATATGAAGAAAGTGTTGAACACACTGAATGCCGTTAAGAATCCTTATATGTTGCGCAGGTTTATTATACATACTGTTGCAGAAAACTATAAGCAGAATGGAGATGTGCTGGTCTCTGTGAATGACTATGTAAATTATCTGTTCCCTGATTCCGGTTCCTGGGCAGAAACACGTGATGTGTTGCTGATAGCTCTTTACCAGAAACTGCATGAACTGAATGTTAAGGTCGATGTGGATATGAAAGAGTTTGACAATGAATCTTTTACTGATGATATGGTTTGATTTATACTATGAAAGACATTTTGATTACACAGGGCTACTATCTGATTGATGTAGATGTGGTTGCATTGAATAATGCAGGAAAAAGTACATTATCCAACTTTGATAATGCTGTAGCTACCAAAAGTATCAGCAAAAACGGCCGTATTTATCCTTATGTGTCAGGGCAGGCAGTACGCAATTGGTGGAGGAACGGCTTGCAGAAGGTATGTAACTGGACACTTTCCCCTGTTGACCGGGAAGATAAGATTGCCTTTACCAGGGCCAACCCATTGGAGTATGCTGATGATGATGTTTTCGGCTACATGCGAGCAGCATCAGAAGAGATGGAAGACAGTGCTGTTATGAAAGGTATGTTCAGCCTTGATTTGAATCAGGTCGGAACATTCTCATCTTATAACAAGACAGGTTATCAGAACCTTTCGCAGAAGCTTAAGAACGAGGCTTTGGAAATTGGCTGTACGGAATTGGACGATCCGTTTGTTTCAGGACAGAAACTGGTCCGTCTTCCTTTGCCCACCCGTATCCAGCGTGCAACTGATACAATCAAGGTATTGAAGAATATTTCAGGAGGAGCAATGCAAACAGACAATATGGGAGATGTCACTCCTAAGTTTATTGTTCTGGCAAGTACTAATACCGGCAACCATCCTTTCTCTCATATTGTAAGCAGTTATGGTGAACGGGATGAAATGGTAAGGCTGAATGTGGAAGCTCTAAAAGAGGTCATTGAAGAATACAAGGATAATTTTGTAGGTAAATTGTTTATTGGCAAGCGTAAAGGTTTCTTTGACGACTACGAGAAAGAACTAGTTGCATTGCAGCAATCTTATCCTGATTTGGTGGTTTTCGGACCAGTGAATGCTATGATTGATGCTTACTGTGAGCAGGTTACCCAACAAATGAAATAAAATTATGAGGGCATACCGTATTAAAATTTCCGCATGGATGTCCAGTTTCCGTTATCCTAACATTTTGTCTGGATTTCAGCCCACGCTGCCCGTTCCGCCCATTAGTACGGTCTTGGGGATAATCAATGCTTGTGCGGGAACTTATCTTCCGCACGATATAGTCTCCTTGGGGTATTATTTCGAGTACGGATCCAAATCTGTTGATTTGGAAACTATCTATCAGGTGGAGCTTGATAGCAAGGATGTGCCGAGGAATCAGATGAAGTCGAATGTAATTCGCCGTGAGTTTCTATATGATACACGCTTGTATATCTATCTTTTTGATTCTCAGCTTGCGTCCTATTTCCGGTCTCCGGTTTATCCTTTACTGTTGGGTCGGAGTTCTGATTTGGCAACAATAGATGCTATTGAAGAGGTTGAGTTGGTGGAAAACAAGGAGGCATCCAAAATAAAGGGGCAGTTGGTGCCGTTTAAGGATTTTCATCTGCCTGGATTGATTCAGGCTTTGCCTAAGTATTTCACAGATGAAATTCCTCGGAACACTATCGGGACTGAAGCTTATTCTGTGATTCCTTTTGATGCATTGGATTTTCCTACTTCCGTAACTGCTTTCAGGGATACACTTGAAGGAAAAGAATTGGATATATTCATTCATAATTTGAAGTTTTCAGGAAATGAATAAATCATCATCTAAAGAGTATCAGGTCTTGGCTAAGTCAAGACCTGAAATCTCTTTAGTCCAACATATTGAAGACTGCCTCTGCGTTTGCAGGCAACTATCCATTTGTTTCAGCCGCTTGCCTTTTGGCAATGCTGGAAAATTTTGGGATATACTGCGTGACGCTTTAGTTTTTCATGATACTGGAAAATCTCATTTTGAATTCCAGCGTATTTTGTATGGAAGTTGTTTTCATTACTTTATATTTACCAGTCCTCTTTGCCAGAGGAGGAGAAAAGGCTGCTTTATTATGTGGTAGCTGGCCATCACAAAAGTATTGAGGAAATACTGCAATTTTCTGAAAAGGCATATGAGGTCGGATATTCTGGATTTGAAGATACGGATGGAGTTCTCTCTTATGAGCAGGAGTGTGCCAAATTGTGGAAAAACAAGACCTGGAAAATTTTGAATAGCTATGGCTTTTCCAAGATTTCTGCAAACGAATTTCCGTTGATGCCGGTATTGCGTGAAATCTATAGTAGCAAGATACTTCCTGCTGATGCTGATTATTTATGGCGCCTCTTGCTGGTAGGTATGATGAAGCAATGTGACCATCTGGCTTCTGCGGGAATTGCAAAACTTCGTATGTTGTCAGATGCTGATTTTTCTTTCCTATTCAAGTATCCGTTATATAAACATCAGCAGCAGTCTTATACAACTTCTGGAAATGTTATACTGTCATCGCCGACAGGTAGCGGCAAGACAGAAACATCTTTGCTATGGTTGAAGCACCAGTTGGAGGAACAAGGCGAGGGGAGGGCATTTTATATATTGCCTTATACTGCTTCTATCAATGCAATGAAAGTTTAGAGTCTTCAACGAGTGACAGTGCCCGGCTAATTCAGGACTTTAGAACACTGGTTACCCCTATGAAGATTGTGACGCCTTTCCAGTTGCTGAAGCATGTTTTTGGTGTTAAGGGATTTGAGAAAGGAATTGCCGAGTGGTGTGGCGGATATTTTATTTTTGATGAAATCCATGCGTATGACAGCAGTACATTTGCGCAGATTGTAGTATTGCTGGAGTTCTGTGTAAAGAGATTGGAGGTCAGTGTATTTATAATGACTGCTACTTTGCCTTCTTTTATGCGGCACAAACTTCAGGAAGCCTTGGGTACATCGTCCCTTGTTGTGGCAGACTCTTCTCTTTATGACAGGTTTGACAGGCATAGGTTGGTTATAGAGTCAGGGCTGTTGTCAGAGTCCATTGATATTATACAGGCTGATTTGGATAAAGGGTTGAAGGTACTTGTCGTTTGTAATACGGTGGAGCAGTCCCAATATGTTTATACTAATCTTTTTTCCAAGAGTAAGGTCTTGATCCATGGTTCTTTCAATGCAGAGGACAGGAGTCGGAAAGAGGCTATATTACATGATGATACCGTTCAGTTGCTGGTAGGAACACAAGCTATTGAAGTAAGTCTGGATATAGATTATGATACTGTTTATAGCGATCCGGCTCCGCTCGATGCTTTAATACAGCGTTTCGGACGAGTTAACCGTAAACGGAAAAAGGGAATCTGCCTATGCCATGTTTTCGATAAAAGCAATGATAAGGATCAGTTTATATATGAACAGGCTGTAGTATGCAGGACATTGTCAGTGTTGCAAAACGAAGTGATAAACAAGTGCGGAGGGTTTATCCATGAAAGAGATTTGCAGAGTCTTATCGATAAGGTATATCCATGTTGGGAAGAAAAACAACAGCAGAAATATGAATTGACATATACCATGTTGTCACAAGGAATATTTCATGGTCTATCTCCATTGTCTGACAATCTACAGCGTGAAGAAGAGTATTACAGGCAGTTTGATGGAGTCAAGGTATTGCCAGCCAGTCTAAGAGAACGTTATCGTCATTATTGTGAAGAGCAGCGCTTTGTAAAAGCTGACAGCCTGTTGGTTTCTATACGGGAAAGCCGTATGTATGCTTTGTTGAAAGAGGGGTATGTTGAACAAGACTGTCTGGTTTTCAGTAAAGAGGTCTCGGATAGGCCGGATGATGCTGGAAGTAATTTTAAATTGCTCCGGAAGCAAGTGACGGTAATAAAGAAGAAGTATGACAGTGAACTTGGACTGCAAACTCAAATATCTGATAATTCAACAGATACATTTATTTAAACTCAAGTTTTATGCAAATAACAGGGACTCACTTTAACTATTTTCATGTATGTCGGCGAAAGCTGTGGCTTTTTGCAAACGGTATTACTTTTGAACATACATCAGATCTTGTATATGACGGGAAGTTAATTCATGAAGATTCTTATCCGCAACGCTCTGAAAAGTATGAAGAAATAGAATTAGATGGAGTCAAAGTGGATTATTATGACACAAAAAATAATGTTATTCATGAAATCAAGAAGTCTGGCAAAGTAGAAAAGGCTCATCTTTGGCAGTTGAAATATTACATCTATGTCTTTGAACAACATGGAATTCAAGGGGTAAGCGGAGTTTTGGAATATCCCACACTCAGAAAGAAGGAAACGGTTGTCCTAAGTAATGAAGACCGTGATAACATACAAGAAATGATAAAGGGTATTGTGTCTGTTATTGAAAGTGATAATTGCCCTTTTCTGGAGTATAAGGGTATTTGCAAAAATTGCAGTTACTATGATTTTTGTTTTAGCAAGGAGGAGTAATGAAAAAAACGTATTACTTGTTTAATCCGGGAATACTGGAACGCAAAGACAACACACTGAAATTTACGCCAGTAGCTGAAGAAGAATCGGCATCTCATGAAACTGTGCAGGCGCGCTATCTCCCTGTAGAAGATATTAGTGAGTTTTACGTTTTCGGATCATTGAAAGCTAATAGTTCTTTATTTAACTTTTTAGGGCAGAAGGATATTGCAGTACATTTTTTTGATTACTATGAGAACTATACTGGCTCTTTCATGCCTAAAGACAGCTTGCTTTCAGGAAGAATGTTGCTGGCACAAACTTCTTTCTACCAAAATCCGCGTAAACGTATAGTGATTGCACAGCGATTTATTGAAGGGGCTTCATACAATATGATTAAGAATCTGCAATACTATAACCGCAGGGGCAGGGATATGGATAATATCATAAAAGTTATTTCAGATTTGTCGCAACAGATTCCAATATCAAAAAACGTGGCTGAACTTATGGGGATTGAAGGTCAAATCCGTCAGCATTATTACGAGGCATTCAATGAGATTATCCAAGATTTTGAAATGGATTCGCGGACAAAACAGCCACCACAGAATGAAGTTAATGCACTTATTTCATTTGGTAATATGGTATGTTATACCGGATCACCGGGAAAACCCTGTGTGAACAAAATCTATTAAGCATATATCTTACAA
>CALADR010000268.1 GCA_937890845.1 uncultured Bacteroidales bacterium
ACATCACGCGCAAACTCAACAACGCACATCTGCATTCCAAGACAGATTCCAAAGAAAGGAACATTGTGCTCCCTTGCATATCTGATGGCTACTACCTTGCCTTCAAGACCTCTTTCTCCGAAACCTGGAGCAACTAGAATTGCATCCATAGAGCCAAGCTGTTCTTCTACATTTGAATCATTAAGGAATTCACTGTGAATGCTGTGAACATTGACCTTGCACTCATTGGCTGCTCCCGCATGGACAAATGACTCTAGAATTGACTTGTATGCATCCTGAAGTTCCACATATTTGCCGACAAGGGCGATATCTACTGAAGACTTAGGATTCATGAGCTTCTCAAGGAACTTGTTCCACTCACCTAGTTCAGGCTCCGGAAGACCGGTAAGACCGAAATGCTCAAGCACCAGCTGGTCCAGTTTTTCTGCCTTCATATTGAGAGGCACCATATAGATAGACGGTGCATCCATTGATTCTATCACGTGTCCAGGTCTCACATTACAGAACAAAGCCACTTTTTTCCTTAGGTCAGGAGTGAGTTTATGCTCTGTACGGCACACTATTATATCAGGCTGCACTCCATTCTGCTGAAGCATCTGCACTGAGTGCTGTGTAGGTTTTGTCTTAAGCTCTTTGGCTGCATTAAGGTATGGCACCAAAGTAAGATGTATAGTAACACAGTCCTCCTCAGGCAGCTCCCACTGAAGCTGACGCACTGCCTCTACAAAAGGCTGGGACTCCATATCACCTACAGTTCCACCTATTTCTGTTATAATGACATCATACTCGCCAGTCTTGCCGAGTAGCAGCATACGCCTCTTGATTTCATCTGTGATATGAGGGACAATCTGCACGGTCTTGCCGAGATACGCCCCCTCCCTTTCCCTGTTGATTACAGAGTGGTAAATTTTTCCTGTAGTCACATTGTTTGCCTTTGAAGTATGTACTCCAAGGAAACGCTCATAATGTCCGAGGTCCAAATCTGTCTCGGCTCCGTCTTCCGTAACATAACACTCTCCGTGCTCATAAGGATTCAATGTTCCCGGATCAATGTTGATATACGGGTCGAATTTCTGAATTGTGACCCTGAGACCTCTGGCCTGCAGAAGTTTGGCCAGTGAAGCTGAAATAATGCCTTTTCCAAGTGACGAGGCGACTCCGCCTGAAACGAATACGAATTTTGTGTGCATAATAAATGGATTCCGTTATCAGGGGTACAAAAATACGAAAAAAAAGTGATTTGAAAAAATCTTTATTACCTTTGCGATGTTTTCATACAATCACTAGTACAATGCATACTTATTATATAGTAATGGCCACAATGGCAGTTCTGGCTATTCTTCTTTCTGAAAGTAGGGTACGGATATCTGTCAAACTCACATTGGGGACCTATAATAAACAATAAGGCAGCATGGGTACTTATGGAAACACCCTCATTTGCCTTTATGCTGCTATACACCGTCTTGTATGCCAGGTCAGGCTCTGTTACAGGCAACAGCAATATTGTCCTGTATATTATAGCAGGACTTTTCCTTCTGCATTATTTCCAGCGTTCGTTCATTTTTCCGCTTCTAATGAGGGGGAAAAGCAAAATGCCTGTAATTGTGATGCTTATGGGTATGATATTGAATGCATACATCATAGGAGCATGGCTTTTCAAATATGCACCGGACGGCCAATATTCCGCTGAATGGCTCACATCGCCTCAATTCATTGTCGGGACAATCATATTTTTCACAGGAATGGCCATAAACATGCATTCTGACTATATCATAAGACATTTGAGGAAACCGGGAGATACCAGACATTACATACCTCAAAAAGGTCTGTACAAATATGTGACATCAGCCAACTACTTCGGGGAGTTTACAGAGTGGGTTGGATATGCGATTCTATCCTGGTCTCCTGCAGGTCTTCTTTTTGCAATATGGACATTTGCCAATCTTGCCCCGAGGGCGAAATCGCTTACTGAAAAATATGAGCAGGAATTCGGCGATGAATACAGGAACCTGCATAAAAAGCATCTTATTCCTTTCATTTGGTAAATATAATGGAAATGAGTGAATTATTTACACCTTACAGAATAGGTCCCCTCGAACTGAGAAACAGGACCGTCAGATCTGCAGCTTTCGAAGGAATGTGCGAGAATAACTCGCCGTCCCAGTCTCTTTTTGACTACCACACTTCCGTAGCCAAAGGGGGAATAGGGATGACTACTGTAGCCTATGCTGCAGTATGTCGCAGCGGCCTCTCATTTGAAAGACAGCTTTGGATGAGAGAGGAAATAGTACCTGAACTCAAAAAGCTTACAGATGCCATTCACACGGAAGGAGCCAAGGCTTCTATCCAGCTGGGACACTGCGGAAACATGTCACACAGAAGGATTTGCGGATGTATGCCACTCAGAGCAAGCAGCGGTTTCAACCTCTACTCCCCTACCTTCGTACACGGAATGACAGAAGAAGAGATAAAGGAGGTCGTAAAGGCTTACGGAGAAGCTGTGACTCTGGCCATAAAGGCCGGATTCGATGCTGTGGAAATACATGCAGGACACGGATACCTCATATCCCAGTTCCTGTCACCATATACAAACCACCGCAAAGACCGGTATGGAGGTTCTCTGGAAAACAGGATGCGCTTTATGAAAGAATGCATGAAAGCCGTGACAGATGCTGCCGATGGGAAAGTCGCAGTATTCGTAAAAATCAATACGCGTGACGGATTCAAAGGAGGAATGGAAACCGATGAATGCATAAAAGTAGCTGAAGAGCTTCAGAAATGCGGGGCCGATGCTCTGGTTCTTTCCGGAGGTTTCGTCAGCAGGGCTCCGATGTATGTAATGAGAGGACAGTTCCCTGTAAAAGCCATTGCGCACTATATGCCTCTGAGACAATGGTGGCTAAAACTCGGAGTACTTTTAGGAGGACGGATTGTATCCCCTACTGTCCCTTTCAAGAAACTTTTCTTCCTTGAAGATGCCCTGAAGTTCCGCAAGGCACTTCCACATATGCCGCTGGTATATGTAGGAGGAGTCACATCAAGGGAAGATGCAGACAAGGTAATAGACAGTGGATTCCAGATGCTCCAGATGGGACGGGCAGTCCTCGAAGACACTGACTTCGTCAACAAGATGAAGAACGATGAAAAACACTGCAGCGGCTGCGAACATACCAATTTCTGCATAGGAAGGATGTACTCCTATGAAATGGCATGCCACAAGAAATGCAAAGACATTACACCGGCACTGGAACGCGATGTCAGACACACAATCAAGGTCAACGACCGCCAGGAAAGGAAGCTCGGATACAAATAATCCCATAAAACTGTTTGAAATATTTCCAAACAGTTTCTAAATTTGCAGCCGATTTAAAGGCGGGACGATCTGTCGCTGCAGAAATGCAGAGGAAAGTCCGGACAGGAAAGGGCACCCCACTGCGGAAAGCGCAGGCAGGAGAAATCTTGCGGGGGCTGTAACAGAAAAAAACCGCATCTCAGGATGCAAGGGTGAAAACGTGAGGCAAGAGCTCACGACGGAGCCTGGCGACAGTCTCCGGGTACGGTCCTGGGGCCTGCAAGACCAAATATACTGGCAATCAAGGATAGCCCGTCCAATGCCAGGGGGTAGGTTGCGCAGATAAATGACAGATTTAAAAACAGAAACCGGCTTACGGCCCCGCCTTTTTATTTTTTCAGACTCCTCCCCGTAGACAGCTCTTTCAGCAGAAACTTTTAACAGACTTACATATCATAATGGACGACAATTCAGTCAAATCACCGGAGAACAGCCGTACAAGGTCATGGCTTCCCGTCATTGGACTCACATTTTCAGCATTCATTTTCAACACTTCGGAATTCATTCCCATAGGTCTGCTTTCAGATATTGCAAAAGATTTCGGAACTACTGAGTCTCACGCTGGCCTGCTTATAACCATATATGCCTGGGTTGTAGCTTTGGCATCACTTCCCCTTATGCTTATTTTCGCGAAAACGGAGAACAAGAAACTGATGCTGTCCATTTTCGCCCTGTTCATCGCCAGTCACATTATATCAGGAATATCCACAAGCTACAACATGCTTATGCTCTCTAGAATAGGTGTAGCCTGTTCTCACTCAATATTCTGGTCAATAGTAACTCCATTAGGTGTCAAGGTCGCTCCTGAAGGCAAAAAGTCAGCAGCTCTGAGCATGATTGTTGCCGGTTCGTCATTTGCCATGATAATAGGACTTCCTATCGGACGGACAATCGGGCTTGTCGCAGGCTGGAGGGCCACATTCCTCATTATTGCGGCAGTTGCACTGGCAGTAATGGGATTCCTTGCAATTTTCCTGTCCAGGACACCGAGCGACAGTTCTTTCTCTCTACGGAAATTACCGGCCCTTATAAAGACGCCTTCGCTTCTGGGAATTTATCTTCTTACAATGATAATGATTACTGGACATTATACCGGATACAGCTATATCGAACCTTTCCTTGCCAACACTGTAGGAATGGGAGAAGGAGGCATTACAGCAGTGCTGACAATCTTCGGCATTGTCGGAATATTCGGAAGTATAGTATTTTCAAAACAATACGACAGACACCCCGGAACATTCATCAGGTTTGCAGTATGCGGAACAGCCTTATTTTTGCTGCTGCTTCACGCCGCCTCGTCAAATATCTGGACTACAGTGGCCGTATGCATATTGTGGGGACTGGCCATAAACAGCTACAACCTCACATTCCAGTCTGAAATAATAAGCTGCGCCCCACAAGGAACTGCAGTTGCAATGTCCATCTATTCCGGAATATACAACA
>CALADR010000269.1 GCA_937890845.1 uncultured Bacteroidales bacterium
AAACTTCCTATCTCGTCAAGAAAAAGAGTTCCGCTGTCAGCCTGCTCGAATTTACCTTTGTGCTGCTTAATAGCAGAAGTAAATGCTCCCTTCTCATGTCCGAAAAGCTCACTTTCTATAAGTTCTGACGGTATGGCGGCACAATTTACTTCTATATAAGGCATCGACGACCTGTTGCTTTTCTGATGCAGGCTTCTTGCTACCAACTCCTTACCCGAACCATTCGCTCCGGTAATAAGAACTCTGGCATCTGTAGGAGCAACTTTCTCAATCATATCCTTGACTTTGAGTATAGGCTCTGACTCACCTATCATCTCCTGACCGTAAACCTTCTTCTTTAATATTTTCGTTTCTTTTACAAGAGAAACTTTTTCTGTCGCATTCTTTATTGTAATGAGTATCCGGTTCAAGTCAAGTGGCTTCTGAATAAAATCAAAAGCTCCTTTCTTTATACACTCTACTGCTGTATCTATATCTCCGTGACCTGAAATCATTATCACCGCCGAATCTATTCCTTCTGCATTCAGCTTGTCCAGAACTTCAAGTCCGTCCATATTAGGCATCTTGATGTCACAGAATATAACATTGTATTTTTCCTTTTCCGCCATAGCGCACCCTACTGCACCATCCTCTGCCACATCCACTTCGTAGCCCTCGTCCATCAATATTTCCTTGAGCGAATTACGGATTGACCGCTCATCATCTATCACTAGAAGTCTCATCTGTTTTTCTTATTTGTTGAACTTACAAATATAGCAAAAAGCGAGAGCAGAGTCAAAATAAATTTTGACTATACCGAGTGCCAAGCGGTTTTATGAGCCTTATGCAAATTTGGGATTCTGTTTTTTTTATATAATTTTGTATGGATATAAAATGTGTACCAATGCTTATACCTGACATAATCATAGCAATAGACGGATATTCCTCTACCGGAAAGAGTTCTTTTGCACGCCTTATAGCAACTGAATTTTCCTTTCTCTATCTGGACTCCGGCGCAATGTACAGGGGAGTTACTCTGTATGCCATAGAAAAAGGGCTTGTCGATAACAACGGAAACGTTGATACTCACACACTTGCTGCAGCACTGCCTGATCTGGACGTACACTTCACGGGAAGTCCATCAGGAAGCCTTACATATCTGGGAGACAGATGTATCGAACAGGAGATACGCTCACTGGCTGTATCCGGCAAAGTAAGCCCTGTATCGGCTGTGCCGCAGGTAAGGGAATATGTTGACAGGAAACTTCGTGAATTCGGCAGCAGGAAAAGGGTGGTAATGGACGGCAGGGACATAGGAACTACAGTTTTCCCTGACGCCGAACTCAAAATATTCATGACAGCCGACCCTATGATCCGTGCAGAAA
>CALADR010000270.1 GCA_937890845.1 uncultured Bacteroidales bacterium
CAAAAGCAGCAGGTGCAGCATACGACAATGCAGACGCAATGTCGGACATATTCGGCAGATACTACACCTGGGAAGAAGCTACCAAAGGTGAAACTGCCTCTGCAAAAGGTCATATCCGCGGAATATGCCCTGAAGGATGGCATATTCCTTCTGACGCTGAATGGACGGCTCTTGCAAATGCTACTATGGCTTCTCTGGAAAAAGAGTGGGAGCCGTTTGGAGAGAAAGTCATCTGGACCCGTAAGGACACAAAGATCAGCCGCGAATTCATGGCCGGGGAACCAGTAGAAGAGTCCAACAGTGATGCTCAGTTCGGAAAGACATCGGGCAGTGCAACTTTCAATAAAGAGACAGAAATGTGGACATAC
Source organism: uncultured Bacteroidales bacterium (assembly GCA_937890845.1). Lineage (GTDB taxonomy): Bacteria > Bacteroidota > Bacteroidia > Bacteroidales > UBA932 > Cryptobacteroides. Next base: position 369 of record CALADR010000270.1, read on the forward strand.
TACTCGTCCGTAGGAGATCCTGACAACAGAAGCGGAATTTCCGCCCTACCTATAGGATATGCCCAGAAGTCCAATGACAAATGGACTTTCCACAGCGCATACGAATATGCAATATTCTGGACTTCAGACAAGGATGAGAACGGAATGGGACTTTGCAGGGTAATCCACAAATCCAGTCCTGACGTTTATCTCGAAGCTCATGACACGAGATCTTTTGCTGCGGCAGTACGCTGCATAAAAGACTGAAAAACCTTTTATAAGCATTAGAAAATATTTTCAAATAACTCAACAATCGAATTGAAATGAAAAAAGGATTAATAGCAATAATAGTGGTTGCAGCCATATTCCTCGCTGCATTCCTGTGGATAAAGAACTCCTACAACGGACTTGTGAACGGAGACGAAAGTGTAAAAGCAGCATGGTCCCAGGTGGAAAATGTATATCAGAGACGTGCAGACTTGATACCGAACCTTGTAGCTACAGTAAAAGGTTATGCCTCACATGAGTCTGAAACATTGGAAGGAGTAGTAAGTGCAAGGGCAAAAGCCACTCAGATTACAGTGGATCCTGCAAAACTTGACGCAGCTGGAATTGCAAAATTCCAGGCAGCACAGGGCGAATTGTCCCAGGCGATCGGCAAGTTGATAATGCTTAAGGAAAACTACCCGGAACTCAAGGCAAACCAGAATTTTCTTGAACTCCAGGCACAGCTTGAAGGTACAGAGAACCGAATCAGCACCGAAAGGAAAAAATATAACGACTCTGCAAGGAGTTACAACACTATGGTGCGCAGTTTTCCCAGAAATATCATAGCTTCCATGTTCGGTTTTGAAACCAAGGGCTATTTCGAGGCTTCCGAAGAAGCCAAAACTGCACCTAAAGTAGAATTCTAGTCCGCAATAACAGAATACTACCTATAAAATGAAATCCAATGAAGTGCTCACAAAAGAGCAACAGGAAGCAATTACTGACGCGATAGGCAATGCAGAAAAAAACACATCAGGAGAAATAAGGATACACCTTGACGATATATGCCAGGGCAATCCAGTCAAAAGGGCTGAAGAAGTCTTCATGCGGCTAGGTATGAACAGAACAGCCCAGAGAAACGGAGTCTTGATTTATGTGGCTTGCGAATCCAAAGTATTTGCTATCATAGGAGATAAGGGGATAAACGATTTAGTTCCTGACGGCTTCTGGAACGATATTTCAGCAGGAATGGCAAATGCCTTCAGAAAAGGAGACTTTGCAGAAGGACTTGAAACGGCTGTAAGAAAAGTAGGCGAAAAACTCAAAGCTTTTTTTCCTTACACTTCAGATGATGTCAACGAGCAGCCGGATGAGATTTCCTTTTCTTCCGGCCATAGGACAAACGGCTCTTCTAAAGACTTGGAGGACGTAAAATGACAATGATTAGTCTGAAAGCCAAATATGCTGCAATCAGCATTATAGCTGTCATTTCAATACTGGCATTCATGCCGGAATGCCTCGCCTTTCCCAAGAGACCAGTTCCGGAAAGGCTGGTTAATGATTATGCCGGAATCTTTTCACAAAGACAGGCTGTTTCATTAGAACGTGCTCTTGTTGCCTTTGATGACTCTACATCAAATCAGATAGCAGTAGTGACTGTTACTGATTTGGAAGGCTACAGTGCAATGGAATATGCCACCCAAATAGGTCTGGACTGGAAAATTGGATCTGAGAAATTCGACAACGGAGTAGTGCTTCTTATAAAGCCGAAAACATCCGAATCAAAAGGACAGGTAGCAATAAGTGTCGGCTACGGGCTTGAAGGAGCTATTACCGATGCTTATTCAAAACGCATAATAGAAACTGTAATCATTCCATATTTCAGGGAAAACGATTATTTTGGCGGTGTAGCAAACGCTTGCTCTATACTTATGAAATTGGCTTCCGGAGAAATCTCTGAAGTCAGGGAAAACAACGATTCGTCATTTGGGAAAGCTATGGCAGGACTGATAATATCCGGGTTCATTACATTGCTTCTCATAATCGTCATATTCGGCAAATCAGGAAGAAACAATGGAGGTAGAGGCGGAGGATACCGCGACCGGGATGACTCTGACGATTTGCTAAGAGGAATAATCCTCGGAAGCCTGCTGAGCGGCGGAAACAGACGATCTTATGGCGGAGGGTATGGAAGCGGCTTTGGAGGAAGTTCTTTTGGTGGCGGATTCGGAGGTTTCGGAGGAGGCTCATTCGGAGGAGGAGGCTCATCCGGCTCTTGGTAATGCCTATCTGAGATCAGTAATAATCCAAGATGAATCCAAGGACTTGTCATCAAACACGAAGTATGACAAGTCCTTTTTTTGTCTATACCTGAATCCTTTGATAGCTAATACTGTTTCCGTACCGTCTCCGGCTGTTGCAGAAGCACCGCAAATTACATTGTCCTTGAAATAAAGACAGACATCCAAAAGCCCTATATCAAGCACCGGCTCAAGTCCAATCTCCAAAACCCGTTCTCCTTTAAACGTAACTTCAGACGAGGAGACTTGTCTGAAAAGAAGATTGGCATCTCTTATCAGAAGTACCGGATTGGATTTATATGTATACTCACCCTGCAATACGGTTTCAATCACCGCCTCTTTTGCATTTTCATCTACAGACCACAAGTTCTTTCCGTCACATATTACCTCTACTCCATCAGTACAAAGCATATATGCATCACCTTGTATACAAGCACTTCCGGAACCTGTAAAATAAGTTTTTCCTTTACGTGCTTCATAAGAATATGTAAAGGATAGAGAAGAATCTGCAAGAGCATCAGAAAGGTACTTCAAAGGACTATCCCCGGATGCTGATACTACGGGTGATACAGTCAATAAAGAAATCACCAGCGCATATAAAATATTTGCTAAAAAAAACATAAACAGACTTACGTTACTTGTTCAGGTATGCCCTCAATATTGACTCCAATTCATCAAGATCGCTTACCAGGACCTGCCTAGGCTTTGATCCTTCCTGCGGTCCGACGATACCGGAAGCTTCCAACTGATCCATTACACGACCTGCCCTTGCATATCCCATACCAAGTTTTCTCTGAAGCGTAGATGTAGAACCCTGCTGGAAGGTAACAACCATACGTGCCGCCTCTTCAAACATTGCATCAAGATTCTGCATATCAACCATATCCGGACCTCCTTCAGTACTGTCATTCTGTAGTTCCGGAAGATAATAAGGAGTATTGCAGCAGGCTCTGAAGCCAGTCTGGGAACCGATATATTCTGTAACCTTGTTTATCTCATCCATATTGACAAGCGCGCACTGCACACGCTCCGTGTCAACACCTGCATAGTAGAGCATATCCCCCTTTCCTATCAGTTTTTCTGCCCCTGGCTTATCAAGAATAGTGGCAGAATCTATCCTTGTAACTACCCTGAATGCTATTCTCGTCGGGAAGTTGGTCTTGATAAGTCCTGTAATAACATCAACAGAAGGCCTCTGCGTAGCTATTATGACATGGATACCTGCAGCCCTTCCTTTCTGCGCAAGCCTGATGATAGACGATGTTATACTTCTGGCCTGTGTCTTGGATTCAGTTCCCATACCTCCAGACATTATCAAGTCGGCATACTCGTCTATAACCACGACCATATAAGGTAGGAAACGGTGTCCTTCCGTAGGCAACAGATGCCTGTTTCTGTATTTTTCGTTGTAATTTTTTATATTATTTGTTCCCGACTTGCTGAGCAGAAGGTATCTTTCATCCATTTCAATACATAGAGAACGCAGTATCTCATCAGCCTGCCTAGGATGCTTTACTATAGCATTGTCCATTTCATCGCTTTCACTTGCTGCTGTCGGCATCACTGCCAGATAATGCTTAAGAAGTTTGGCATAGGAAGAAAACTCAACCATCTTAGGGTCAATGAAAACAAACTTCAGTTCGGACGGATGCTTAGCGTAAAGCAATGATGTAATGATAACATTCAAGCCAACAGACTTTCCTTGCTTAGTAGCTCCAGCCACAAGCAAATGAGGTGCATCCGCCAGGTCAAATGTCTTGACCCTCTGCATTATAGTATATCCCAATGCAATCGGAAGTTCTGCCTTGCTGTTCCTGAATGAATCATCATTAAGCATAGCCTTCAACGGAACTATGGAAGGCTTGTTATTCGCGACCTCTATTCCTACTGCATCTGTAAGAATAACTACCCTCACGCCCTTTATTTTCAATGCTATGGCTATATCATCCTCAAGATTCTTGATAGCCGACACCTTGACACCAGGAGCCGGGTAAACTTTATAAAGAGTAACTGTAGGACCGACACAAGCAGTAACCTTCTCCACCTGAATCTTATAATTGAGAAGCGTAGCACGTATCTTATTGTTGTTTCTTTCCAACTCTTCAGGAGCCACCTCGTAACGCCCGTCTTTATAATCGTTCAACAAATCAAGAGAAGGAAACTTGTAGTTCTCAAGCTCTTCCCTATTGTCTATACGCGGAAGTTCCTTTGTAACATCAGCAGATATCTCCTGTCCCTTTATAACCTCAACCCCATCCGAAGCAGACATATTCACTGCCTGCCTGGCCGGACTTGGAGTAATAACTGTTTTCGGCTCTGCAGGACAGGCTTCCTGAACAAAGTCAGTACCGGGGTCATCAACTGGCTCAACAAACGGCTCCACATCCGGAGTATAACCACTGTCAAACGGATTGTCATCAATAGGAAGGGACGGAACTTCAACTTCAGCTTCATCAGGCACAACATCTTTTACCGATTCTTCAGATTTACAGCAAGATACGCCTTCCATGACATCCTTGCCTTTTCCGTCTTCCTTGCTCTCACTTGAATCTCCGGCAGTGACGAGCCACCTTGAAAACCGTCCGCTTGTATAAAGCAGCCAGATGACTATAAA
>CALADR010000271.1 GCA_937890845.1 uncultured Bacteroidales bacterium
TGTGTCGATGAATGCCATCTGTGACCTTTCGTAGTCATACTTGTCATGCATGTAGTGGATGATGTTGATGGCTTCGTTGTATACTCTTGCTACTTGATGGAGTACCTTTGTATAGTTTTTCATTACTTCATCAAAGTCAAGAACATCGCTCTTGAGAGGTTCGATTCCTTCAACCATAAGCGTACCTGTGTTTTCGCAGCGTCCGCCGTTGATTGCCAGCAGCAGTGCCTTTGCAAGGTTTGCGCGTGCCCCGAAGAACTGGATTGCCTTTCCTATTGCCTGGTATGATACGCAGCATGCGATGCCGTAGTCGTCACAGTTACGTACATTACGCATAAGGTCGTCATTTTCATACTGTACAGAACTTGTATCGACAGATACTTTGGCACAGAACTCCTTGAATCCTTCAGGAAGTTCAGGACTCCAGAGGACTGTCATATTAGGTTCCGGAGCAGGTCCGAGGTTATAAAGTGTCTGGAGGAATCTGAATGATGTCTTGGTTACTTTTACTTTTCCATCATTGAAGCGGCCTCCGAGGGATTCTGTAACCCATGTAGGGTCTCCTGCAAAGATGTCGTTGTATGACTGCATCCTCAGGTGTCTTACCATGCGGAGTTTCATTACGAACTGGTCAATAAGCTCCTGTGCGAAAGACTCATCTATGATATTGTGGTCAAGGTCATACTGGATGAAGATGTCAAGGAATGAGGATACATTACCCAATGACATTGCAGCTCCGTCCTGCTCCTTTACAGATGCGAGGTATGCCATATAGACCCACTGTACAGCCTCCTGTGCGTTGTAAGCTGGTCTTCCGAGTTCAAGTCCGTAATATTCTCCGAGAACCTTTATCTCTCCAAGTGCACGGATCTGCTCTGCAACTTCTTCACGGAGTCTGATTCTTTCTTCTGTCATCGGACCGGTAAGGTTTTTCAGGTCCTCTTTCTTTGCCTCTATGAGTCTGTCGGCTCCGTAGAGTGCCAGTCTTCTGTAGTCGCCGATGATACGCCCTCTGGAGTAGTTGTCAGGAAGTCCTGTCAGGAAGCCCAATGATCTGAACTTCAGAATTTCCTCAGTATATACGTCGAATACACCGTCATTGTGAGTCTTGCGGTAGTGTGTGAAGATTTCCTTTACTTTAGGGTCTATCTCAGCACCGTTTTCGCGGCATGCTTTTTCTGTCACGCGGTAGCCTCCGAAAGGCTTGATGGCCCTTTTGAGAAGTTCATCTGTCTGAAGTCCTACTATAAGTTCAGACTCTTTGTCTATGTAACCTGCTTTATGGGATGTGATTGTAGATATGGTGCAAGCGTCTATTGCACGGACGCCGTTATTGTTCCTTTCTTCTTCGAGTGCCTTAAGGCATTCTTTCCATAGTTTTTCCGTGCGGTCTGACGGACCTTTAAGAAATGATGCATCACCTGTGTAAGGAGTGATGTTTCTATAAACAAAGTCCGAAACATCGATTTTTTGGCTCCACTGGCCGTCTGTGAATTTGTTTTTTATCTCCATAAAAATATGAATATATAGTTGAAGCCGCAAATATAGTTCTAAATTTTACTTATTCAAAACTGTTTGACTTACTTTTTCTAACCGACTTATCAACATTTGAACATGTTCTTAAAATCGGACGACTTGTCAAAATGGACATATTTATTTTCCTAAAGTTTAATCGCAATTGAAAATCGCAGGTAGTGCAAATAAGCGGCATAGTTTGTGTGTTTTTATAACTCTTCAAATTTGTCCTGAAATATAATATGATGGAAAAGAGTGTAAATAATACATCAAAATACCGGTTTACTATAATAGTACCGATTTATAATGAAATAGAAAATATACCTGATTTGGGACAAAGGCTCATGAAGTTCCTTCCTGACTGCAGAGTTCCGGCTTGTGTGCTTTTTGTAGATGACGGATCAGATGACGGAAGCGCTATGGAACTGAAGCGTCTTTGTTCAGTTGTTGAAGATTTTTTCTATATCAGTTTTGAGCGGAATGCAGGCTTGAGTGCTGCTCTGAAAGCCGGCATTGACTATGCGGAATCAGAATATGTAGGATATATGGACGCCGATCTGCAGACTGCTCCGGAAGATTTCAACCTTTTGCTTGAAGATATAGCGGAATATAGCATGGTTACAGGAATACGGGCGAATCGCAAGGATACGGGTTTTAAAAAGATACAGTCAAAGGTTGCAAATTCTTTTAGAAGAATGATGACAAATGACGGGGCGGCTGATACAGGGTGTCCGTTAAAGGTTCTTCATACAGATTGTGCAAAACGTATTCCTTTATTCAAGGGAATGCACCGTTTTCTGCCTGCTCTTGTACTTCTTCAGGACGGAGGAACTTACAAGCAGATTCCTGTCCGTCATTTTCCGCGAGTTGCCGGCAAGTCAAAATTTCATTTGTGGAACAGGTTATGGGGGCCATTTGCCGATTGTTTTGCTTACAGGTGGATGAAACCCCGTTATATAAACTATAAAGTCAGGGAGTCTGATTTATAATCCTGTATGTTTTTATTATGGGTGAAAATGTATTTGTTTATGCTGTAGGGTTTATTGCGCAGTTTTTCTTTTCGGCAAGGACGATTTTCCAGTGGATAAAGTCGGAAAAGGCAAAACAGGTGGTGTCACCTTTAGCATATTGGGTATTAAGTGTGATAGGAGCGTATCTCCTATGTTTTTACGGATGGCTGAGGGATGACTTTTCTATAATACTTGGTCAGTTTCTTTCCTGTTACATATATCTGTGGAATCTGAATTCAAAAGGGGTATGGCAGAAATTCGGACCTGTACTGAAAACAGTACTTATAGTCGTTCCTGTGGCAGCACTTGTATTTATGCTGAAAGACCTGGATGCATTCGTTACATCATTTTTCAGAAACGAAGAGGTGCCGTTTTGGCTAGTCCTTTTTGGTTCTGCAGGTCAGATAATTTTTACGCTTCGCTTTGTTTATCAATGGGTTTACTCGGTGAGAAGGCACGAGTCTTTCTTGCCTGTAGGATTTTGGATAATAAGCCTTATAGGTTCAGGAACCATTATTGCGTACGGACTTTTCAGGCATGATCCGGTTCTTATTCTCGGGCAGTCATTTGGTTTTGTAGCGTACTGCCGTAATCTTACTATAGGATTCAGGGCCCGTAAATCCATGTCTTCTAACTTTATTCCGACCAATAAATAAAGCATTATGAAACAACTGCTAAAGTCTCATCCGGCCTTTGCTGCATCATTGATTATGCTTGCAGCCCTGACTCCGCTTATGATATTGAGAGACTTCACGCCTGCCAACGAACTTCGTTATCTTAGCATTGCCGATGAGGCAATCAGGGACGGCCATGTATTTGCATTTACAAACCAAGGGGAAGCTTATGCAGACAAACCTCCGCTTTACTTCTGGTTAATAATGGCTATGAGACTTGTATTTGGAGGGCATAGCATATTCGCGCTGTCTCTCTTGTCTTTTATTCCGGCCTTGGTTATAATCGGAGTGATGGACAAGTGGGTGGTTCAGGAGTCGTCACGCCATAGTTTGATTTCTGCTTTTTCTGAAAGGTTTGCATCCGCCCTTATGCTTGGTACATCTGCTCTCTTTATAGGTACTGCCGTATTTTTACGTATGGATATACTCATGTGTATGTTCATTGTACTGGCCATGTATTCTTTCTATAGGATGTATGTGAATTCCGGAAACTGGAAACTTCACAGTTACCTGCTTCCTTTGTATATATTCCTTGCTCTTTTTACTAAAGGTCCTGTAGGGTTGCTTCTTCCACCTCTTGCCATCCTTGTTTTTCTATTATCGGAAGGTAAGTTGAGGGATACATTTAAATATCTGGGATGGAAAACCTGGGGGATAATAGCCGGTTTGTGTGCTGTTTGGTTTACTGGTGTGTGGATTGATGGAGGAACTTCCTACCTCGAAAACCTGCTTTTCCATCAGACAGTTGACAGAGCTGTAAATGCATTTCACCATAAAGAACCTTTCTGGTATTATTTTATGGTAATATGGTATATCATTGCTCCGTATTCGCTGTTGCTTATTTTCGGTCTGGCAGCATCGTTTTTGACAAAAGGCTATCGCAACGTATCGGCCAGATTGTATGCTTCCGTTGTCATTACTGCTTTTGTGATGATGTCATCTTTCAGTTCGAAACTTGCCATATATCTTCTCCCGATTTTTCCTTTTCTTGTATATTTGTTTTCCGTACAGTCGGGAAGGTTTGAAAAAAGCTGGTGGATAAAGATCTTGCTGGCAATACCGTCTCTGATATTTGTGCTTGCTGGTTTATTGGCTGTGGCTGCACTGTCCTTATATGGGAAAGTACCTCAGTTGGCAGCGCTTATGGAAAGCTATTGTTTTGTATTGTCTCCATTCACATACATTGCGATCTCCTTTCTCATACTTGGAGGATGTTTTTCCCTATGGTTCATTTTCAGAGGCAATGATTGGAGCAGACCTGTGATTTCCATTGCAGTATCAATGCTTGCATGCGTTTTCGCAGCATCTCCTATGGTTCCTGAAGCCAATGATTTTATCGGCTATGCCAATCTGTGCAAGGCGGCAGGTCAGATGGCTTCTGAGTCAGGGACAGAATGCAGGTTTGTCACATTATTTGTATCCCGTTCTGAAAATATGGACGTTTATCTTGGGGAGGATATTGTCAGCTACGGCAGGGATCCTGGTGAATATCTCTCTTCTGATATAGGAGACCATATACTAATGGTCAAGACATCTCATATTGCTGAAAATCAGGAATTGGTCAGCAGACTGCATGAGCTGCCGTATAGACAGGTGGGAGATTACAGATGCTACTATGTAAAGTCTGGAAGCAATTGACGCGAATATTGATTCCATATTAAGGAAGCTGTCCGAAAATTTCCTGTTTTATGCTCAATTACAGCAAATTCAGGACAGCTTCACATATCATATTGTTATGACGGATACGACCAGGAAGTTTTATTCTTTAGGAGGAATATAATTCTTGTCTGCTGGCTCTACTTTATAAGCTATCACTTCATAGCTTGTTTTTTCTGTGCCGTCGTTTCCTGTATATTTGGATGTCCTTAATCTTCCGCACACATAAAGCGGAGCACCTTTAGTTATTACGGAGAAGTCAGGCATTCCCTTTCCGCTCCAGGCTACTATGTTGTGCCAAGTGGTTTCCACTATTCCTTCATTATCTTTGCCTTTGTAAATGAAATTTGTAGCAAGAGAAAAGCGTGCTACTTTATTTTCTCCTACATCTGAGATGCGTACATTACCTACGTTTCCCCTCAATTCGATTCTGTTCAACTGTTCCATAATTGTGATTTTAATGTACTGTTCAGACCTGTTGTTTATGAGCGCTCCTGTTGAGGTCTTGTGCAAAGTAAAGTAAATTTTCCGTGAGTAGGACACTCTTGCAAATCGGCCATGTATGCTTTTTCTGTTTCTTTATGTTTTTTCTTTTTCTTGGCCTTGCTTAGAAAATCCTTCTGCATGTAGAGATTTGAATTAAATGTATGGCAAAAGTGCAGACAAACCGGAAATTATTTTAAAAAAGAGAAAAATTTCATTGATTGTTTTCTTTTTCACCACATTGTTTTTTGTTTGAGACATGAAATGCCCAAATTAGTGACACTAAAAACTTTTCATATATGAATGACTTGAATCATTGGCAAAGCGTAATTGCAGACGGGGATAATGTTGATGCAGTTTATAAGATGCTTCCACCAGCAGGAATGAAACAGGGATCCTGTCTTGAATGCGGTGATCCTATATTGTATGGCAGACAAGACAAGAAATTCTGCTGTGAATCCTGTAAGAACAAGTACAACAACAGGAAGACCAGAAGCAGCAAAATATCAAAGGTGAGAGTCCTGCACGCGTTAGAGAAAAACTATGATATACTGAGGAGACTGCTCAGGCATAAGGTTAACAGTATTGATGTGACAGACCTTCGTCATTTGGGCTTTGATTTCGACCATGTAACATCTTATCACAAGTACAGGAGGTCAACGGAGTTATGGTGTTATGATATAAAGATTATGGTTTCTGGCAGCAGAGTCAAGTCGATAGACCAGGTGTCTTGTCTGCCTGATGGTACAGAATAGATTCTATCCATGCTTCCAAGTAAAAAATCACCGGATTTTATCATTTGCATTTTATGTGTCTTTTCGGATGTTATTTATATCTTTGTGAGATGAACAATATTATTAGTTATGAAAAAAATATTTCTAACGGCAGGTGCTGCACTTGCATTAACTTTATCTTGTAAGATGGAAAATCCGTTATTGACAGAGTCTCCCAATAAGTGGGGGGCGCCGCAGTTTGATAAAATCAGGAATGAGCATTATCTGCCTGCATTTGAGGAAGGAATCAGACAGGCAAAGGCTGAGATTGATGCTATTGTAAACAATCCTGAAGCTCCGACTTTTGAGAATACTATAGAAGCTTTGGAATACAGCGGTCTTGTGTTGGACAGGGTTTCAGGTATATTCTTCAATCTTCTTGAGGCAAATTCGGATGAGCAGATGCAGTCTGTTGCGGAAGAGGTTTCTCCAAAACTTACTGAATATTCCATGTATGTTTCATTGAATGAGAAGCTTTTTGAGAGAGTGAAAACTGTCTATGAGATGAGGGAGAGTTTGTCTCTGGAAAAGGATCAGCAGATGCTTCTGGAGAATACTTATAAATCATTTGCAAGAAACGGAGCTGCCCTTCCTGATGCTGAGAAAGAGATTTATAGCAAATACGCTGAAGAGCTTTCAGTATTGTCTCTCAAGTTCGGAAGAAATGTGCTGGCAGCCACCAATGCATATACGCTTCATCTCACTGACGAGAGCCAGCTTGCCGGACTGCCTGATTATGTAAGGGAGCTTGGTGCAGCTACGGCAGCTGAAAAAGGTCTAGAAGGCTGGGCATTTACACTGGATGTTCCGAGCTACGGTCCTTTTATGAAGTACAGTACTGACAGGGAGCTTCGCAGGCAGATGTATATGGCATATAATACAAAGGCCATAGGTGGGGAAAATGATAACACTGAGATAGTAAAGAAGATCGTTGATCTTCGTATAAAATCAGCACAGTTACTTGGATATGATACTTATGCGGACTACTCTCTTGAGGAGACTATGGCGCGCACTACAAAGACAGTCGATGATTTTCTTGCAAAGCTTATGACGGAGTCTCTTCCGTTTGCTAAGAAAGATGTAGCTGCTGTATCATCGTATGCAAAGGCCAATGGTTTTGAAGGGGAACTTATGCCATGGGACTTTTCTTTCTGGTCTGAAAAATATAAAGAGGCAGAGTTTGCATTGAATGAAGAGTTGTTAAAACCATACTTCCAGCTTGAAAATTGCATTGATGCTGTATTTGATCTTGCAAACAGACTTTATGGTCTGAACTTTATTCCAGTAAAAGATGTTCCGGTTTATCATAAGGATGTAAAGGTATATGATGTGAAAGACGCTGACGGAAAGCATCTTGCTTTGTTTTATGCAGACTTCTTCCCTCGCGCCAGCAAGAGAGGTGGGGCATGGATGACTGAGTTCAGGGGTCAAAGCATCATAAACGGTGTTGAAGAACGTCCTCTGATAAGCATTGTCACTAATTTTACCAAGCCTACAGAATCATCTCCTTCACTACTTACTCATGATGAGCTTACTACTTTCCTGCATGAATTCGGACATGCACTGCACGGAATTCTTGCGCAAGGACGTTATCCGTCGCTTACAGGAACTTCAGTGTCAAGGGATTTTGTTGAGTTACCGTCACAGATAATGGAAAACTGGGCATTTGAGCCTGAATATCTTGATTCATTTGCTAAAAACTACAAGACTGGTGAAGTTATTCCAGATTCTCTGGTAAATAAGATTGTACTTGCCAAGAATTATCTGGCCGGCTATATGCAGGTGCGTCAGCTTCAGTTCGGTATCATAGATATGGACTGGCATTCACTCAAGTCATTGCCGGAAGAAAGCACTTTGGACTTTGAGAAGAACTCACTTTCTGCTTATTCTGTAATGCCTCATGTGGAGGGTGCAGCTATATCTCCTGCATTCGGACATATTTTCTCAGGCGGTTATTCTGCAGGCTATTATTCATATAAGTGGTCAGAAGTGCTTGAAGCCGATGCGTTTTCTCTGTTCAAGCAGAACGGTATCTTTGACAAGGCTACAGCAGCTTCATTCAGAGACAATGTTCTGTCAAAGGGAGGTTCGGAAGATCCTGCTGTCCTGTACAGGAATTTCAGAGGCCACGATCCGGAGACTTCTGCCCTTATGGAGAAACTCGGTCTTGTAAAAGGAAAATAGTGTTGTCGAAGTGCAACTTTTTTTGCGGAATTGCATCATAGGCTCTGTCATTGCGCAAAAAAGACTATAAGATGAAAAGATTTTTATTGTTACTTATTTCTGTTGTCCTGCTGGCTTGCAGTTGTTCTAAAATCGAGCTGGCAGGAATAACAGAACGTATAAATGTAAGTGTACCGGATAGTTTTACTGGTATATATGTGTCTGGAAATATTGATGTTATATTTGCTGATGGTATAGATGTGGCTCAAGTGGAAGCTGATGTGAATCTGCTTCCTTATGTAAATGTCTATGGAAAGGGCAAGCAACTTAAAATAGAGTTTGAGGATGGCTTGAATGTTAAGACAGGAGCTTTGAAAGCATCTGTGAAAATTCCATATAAGAAAGGAGTCAATATTATTTCAGCCAGCGGTTCGGCTTCGTTTGTTTCGGATTATCCGATAGCTTCCAAAGATATTGTGATTGCCGCTACCGGAGCATCTGAAGTCATTTGTCATGTATTGGCAGAGAGTTCCGCTACAGTGCAGCTTACGGGAGCTTCTTCGTTTGAGTGCGGTTCGCTGTCTGCCGGTATTCTTAATCTGACTCTTACAGGAGCATCTGAAATGAATGCTGCAGGAAAAGTTGTTTCCGGCCATATCGAACTCTCGGGAGCTTCAGAACTGGAAGGTATTTCATCTGTCCAGAAGTATTCGCTGGAGATAGGCTCTTGTTATGGAACTCTTTCAGGAGCAAGTGAAGCATCATTCAAAAGCAATGGGCTTATATCTTGCAATCTTTCCGGAGACAGCAGTATTTCATATATTGGAAATGCCGATATATCCGGAAGCAAGTGTTATGATACATCGGAAGTGGAGAAGATAGACTGATTTTTCTTTATTTTTAATAAGTTTTGCTATGAAAAAGTTTTTGATTTTTATTTTTTCTGGAGTTTTTGCTCTTGTGTCTTGCGCGTCTGCCAATGTAATGCGCCTTTCCGGAGTAGTTGAGAATCAGGAAGTCAATATTGATTGTTCGTATAATTCTCTGAAAGTTACTGATGTAATTGAAGTCACATACTCGAAAGAAGCTACAGTTCTGACTTTGTCTGCTGATTCTGCTGTTTTGCCTTATGTTAAAGTAAAGGAAAAGGGAGGAGAACTTAATATATCTCTTGAATGTTCAGGTCATATTTTCAAGGGTGGCAATATCGGTAAAATAAAGGCTGAAGTTCCAGCCAGCTCTTCTATCAGAAAAATTTATTTGGAAGGGGCGGCTTCCTTAAAAGGGGAAAAAATAGAGGCGGAAAATATCACTCTGGCCATTTCTGGAGCTTCTTTACTTGATCTGGATTTCGATATTACATCAGAGATGAATCTGACTGTTGAAGGAGTATCCAAACTTCATTCTTCGATTGTGGCCAATTCTGTCATTGTAAAAGCAATGGGAGCTTCTGGAATTTCGGCCTCAGTAGTGACGGACAATCTTGATATGAAAGTGTCGGAAGCTGCAGAAGCTAATGTTTTCGGAAGGACTGGCAGCTATAATTTGAAGGTCTCAGGTGCCTCAAATGTATCATCTGGCAAAAAGATAGTTGAAGCAGACAAGTTTGTTTGTGATATATCAGGTGCAGCAACAGTTGCAGTCAGGTGTAATGTTTCTGCAGATGGAAATATTTCAGGAGCATCAAAATTGAAAGTATATGGAGAAGGAAATATTGGAATTTCTACATCCGGAGCCTCGTCATTGTCAGTTATAAGATAGCAGGAGCTGTAATCATAAAGAGGTTCTTCTACAGCTTCATCCATAAGTATTCGCTCGTTTGTGAAGCGTGATTTTAAAAAAACATCTGACTCCGGAAAAATTCCAAAGTCAGATGTTTTTTTGAGGGTTTCAGACTTTGAAGTATAACGTGTCCTTACACGTTCTTCTCTGTGAGCTTTGTCAAAGACGGACTATTTTGGAACGACTCTGTTTAGCATAGTTGATTATTCCTTCCTTTATCAACGGTATTGACAATAGTCTGACGTTTATTTAGGCGCTATCTTGTACAGGAATCCTGCAATTATTGCGTACAGTATGTTTGGTACCCAGAGTGCAATTCCAGGAGGAAGGAAATCTGTGTGCACGAACATCTGGCTGAACCTGAGGAACAAGATGTACGAGAAACTCAGAGCAATACCGATACCTATGTTCCAGCCGATTCCTCCTCTTCGTTTCTTTGATGACAGTGCGACTCCCATTATCGTAAGTATGAAAGCTGAAAAAGGAAGGGCAAAGCGGGTGTGTTTCTCTATCTGAGCGTATTTTACATTTTCATCGCCCCTCATTTTCTGTGTCTCAATCATCTGGTCAAGTTCTTTGTATGACAGTGTTGTGACAGTATTTTTCTTCAGATAGAAATCACTTACTGTGAGATTTATTACAGTGTCGAGCCTGGCCCCTGATCGTATGTTGTCCTTTAGAGCTCCTGTATAGTCACGGATGAAGTATTTTTTCAGAGTCCATCCGTTGAATGTGCTGTCCCATGCGGCTGTTTCTGCAGAAAGTTTTGATACCAGTTTGTTGTCCTGTATTCTTTCAAGCGTGAATTTCTGGGCAGTATTGTTCCATCTGCTGAAACTTTCCACATATACGAATTCGCCTGGAGATATCTGGTAGTGGATATTGCGGTTGATTCCCTGATAGCTGTTTTTCATATACTTGCTGTTGAACTCTTCCAGCTCTTTGTTTGAGTTAGGTATTATGAAGAGATTCAGTACAAGAGAGAAAATAGCTATGAGGGTCGCCGAGAAAATGTATGGAAGCATCATCCGGTGAAAACTTATTCCGCAGGACAAAATGGCTACTATTTCCGTATTGGCTGCCATTTTTGAAGTGAAGAATATAACAGTTATGAACACGAACAGAGGGCTGAACATATTCATAAAATAAGGGATGAAGTTCAGATAGTAGTCGAAAATTATGGCTTTCAGCGGAGCCTCCTTGCTTACGAAATCGTCTATTTTTTCACTTATGTCGAAAATTATTACGATTCCGATTATGAGCAAGAGCGCGATGAAAAAGGTAAAGATGAATTTCTTTACTATATACAAGTCCAATATTCTCGGTTTCAGCTCCATTTTATGATGCTTTAAAAATTAGAAACTTGTTATAGACGAGTCATTACTCTTTTTACAGTCTCGTCCTTCCACGATTTGAAATCTCCGGCCTTGATATGTTTTCTGGCCTCTCGTACCAGATCCAGGTAGAATGCAAGGTTGTGCTCGCTGGCTATCTGGCCTGCGAAAATTTCTTTTGCAACGAACAAGTGTCTCAGATATGCTTTTGAATATGTCCTGTCAACAAATGAAGAGCCTGCAGGATCCAGAGGAGAAAAGTCATCAGCCCATTTCTGGTTTCTCATATTCATGATTCCATTCCAGGTGAACAGCATTCCGTTGCGGCCGTTCCTTGTAGGCATAACGCAGTCGAACATATCCACTCCGCGAGCTATGCCCTCGAGAAGGTTGGCAGGAGTTCCCACTCCCATAAGATACCGTGGCTTGTCATCAGGAAGTATAGGACATACGACTTCGAGCATCTCATACATCTTTTCAGTAGGTTCTCCTACTGCAAGACCTCCGATTGCGTATCCTTCTCTGTCGAATTTTGCAGCATGCTCTACGGCAGCAATCCTCAAATCAGGGTAAACGCAACCCTGTATGATAGGGAACAGAGCCTGGGAATATCCGTAAAGAGGTTCTGTTTCATCGAAATGTTTTATGCATCTTTCCAGCCATGACTGGGTGAGTTTCAGAGATTTTTTTGCATAATCGTATGTAGCGTCTCCTGGAGTACATTCATCCAGTGCCATTACAATATCAGCTCCGATTATTCTTTGTGTCTCCATATTGTTCTCCGGAGTGAAAGTATGCTTTGAGCCGTCTATATGTGAAGAGAATGTACATCCGTTAGGGGTGAGTTTCCTTATGGGAGTCAGTGAGAAAACCTGAAATCCTCCGCTGTCAGTAAGGATGGGCCTGTCCCATGAAATGAATTTATGCAATCCACCGGCTGCCTTAAGTATGTCCAGTCCGGGTCTTAGATACAGATGATATGTGTTTCCGAGTATTATTTCGGCCTCGATATCTTCCTTGAGATCCCTGTGGTAAATTCCTTTGACCGATCCTACTGTGCCTACAGGCATAAAAATAGGGGTTTCAATTTCCCCATGATCAGTGGTGATGACTCCGCATCTTGCTGGACTGCGGGTCAGTGGCTGTCTTGACAAATTTCATTCTTATTGCTCTTTTGCTCGGCAGCAGTACAGGCTACCCGCTTATTTCTGAGCCCAAAGATACTAAAAAGTAGAGAAATACAGTTATTTATTTCATCCCGTTGAAGACAATCAGCGGGATGAATGCATATATACCTAATATCAATATGACAGAATACAGGAATATTGATATAAATATCCTGCGTGAGTTCTTGTCAGAGCCGGGACTGTTTCTTTTTCTGCTGAAATAGCTGCAGTCAGCAGATAGTTCACGGCCCGGCCTTGTCTCTGTTCCATCCTGCGGCAATCAGAGTAAGTATCAGATATATTGTCATAGTCTTCATAACGGGATGCAAATGTCCGCTTTTATGAAACTGGCATCAATCCTAATAAGTCATTATTTTTTTTGCAGAAATACTCTTATATTTGTAGGCTATAACATAAAAACGGATAATCGATGAACAATAAATCTGTACGTACCAGACTCGTGATAATGAGCTTTCTGCAGTTTGCAGTCTGGGGGGCTTACCTTACTTCAATGGGAAACTATCTAGGGAAAGCCGGCCTGGCCGAGCATATAGGATGGTTTTATTCAATGCAGGGACTTGTATCCATATTTATGCCGGCACTTGTCGGCATAGTAGCTGACAAGTTCTTGTCTGCACAGAAAGTTCTTGCAATATGTCACGGAATAGCCGGGGCTGCTATGATAGCTGCAGGTTACTATTGTATGACAGCTGGCTGCGGGGTAGAATTCGGAGTTCTTTTCCCTCTTTACACATTGAGCGTGGCGTTTTATATGCCTACAATAGCTCTGTCAAATTCAGTTGCCTATACAATACTGGAGAATAACGGATATGATACTGTCAAGGATTTTCCTCCAATAAGGGTTTTCGGGACAGTAGGTTTTATCTGCAGCATGCTATTTGTCAATTTCGTAAGAGATGCCGAAGGTCTGCAGTTCCAGTCTACATACAACCAGTTCCTTGTTTCCGGTATTCTTGGTCTGGTGCTTATGGTATATTCATTTACTCTTCCTGACTGCCCTGTAAAATCGCATAAGGAGCAGAAAGGCATTGTAGATGCTCTGGGTTTGAAGGCGTTTGCGTTGTTTAAAGACAGCCAGATGGCTATTTTCTTTATTTTCTCGATGCTTTTGGGTGTCGCCCTGCAGATTACCAACGGCTATGCAAACCCTTTCATAACCAGTTTCAAGGCAATTCCTGAGTTTGCAGGAACATTCGGAGCGGAGAATGCCAATGCACTGATTTCCATATCGCAGGTTTCCGAGACACTTGGAATTCTTCTTATACCGTTCTTCCTTAAGAAATTCGGTATAAAGAAAGTTATGCTTATAGCAATGATAGCATGGGTATTCCGCTTCGGACTCTTCGGCGCAGGTGATCCTGGGTCAGGTGTATGGATGTTCATAATATCAATGATAGTTTACGGAGTAGCATTTGACTTTTTCAACATTTCAGGCTCTCTTTATGTAAACGAAAGAACATCAGAAGACATACGCTCAAGTGCACAGGGCCTTTTCATGCTTATGACCAACGGTATCGGAGCATCACTTGGAATGATAGCTGCCCAGGCAGTAGTAAATCATTTCACCTGGGGAGAAGAAGTTGGCGGAGTATTCTACACAGTAGGAAACTGGAGTGCGACCTGGTATATTTTTGCGGCATATGCTCTTGTCGTAGCCATACTTTTCGCCATTGTTTTCAAAGATCCTTCAAAAGTTAAAAAACATTAATAAAATATTTATTATGAGATTTGTAATTAAAGAATCTAATGAATCGGCAGGCCAGTGGGCTGCCCGTTACATTATGAGCAGAATCCTGGAACATCAGGCAAAAACAGACAAGCCGTTTGTATTGGGCCTTCCTACAGGTTCTACACCACTTTCTACATATAAAGAACTCATTGCTCTCAACAAGGCAGGAAAAGTTTCGTTCAAGAATGTTATTACATTCAATATGGATGAGTATGTTAATCTTCCTGAGGAACATCCGGAGAGTTATCATTCATTCATGTGGAACAATTTCTTCAATCATATTGACATAAGGCCGGAGAATGTAAATATCCTTAATGGCAATGCAGCTGATCCTCAGGCTGAGTGCGAAGAGTATGAGAAGAAAATCATTGCTGCCGGAGGTATAGACCTTTTCCTCGGCGGAGTTGGTGAGAACGGACATCTTGCCTTTAATGAGCCATTTACTTCTTTGAATTCACGTACACATGTGCAGACTCTTACTCATGATACAAGAGTCGTGAATTCAAGATTCTTTGACAATGATGTTAACAAGGTCCCTGTAAGTGCCGTTTCAGTCGGAATAGCAACCGTGCTTGATTCACGTGAGGTTATGGTTCTTGCACTTGGTGCGAAGAAGGCGGCTGCCGTACAGCATTGCGTTGAGGGTGCCTACACTCACGCATGGCCTATTTCTTCTCTCCAGATTCATCCTAACAGCATTCTTGTGTGCGATGAGCCTGCTGCCGGAGAAATAAAAGTTTCTACATATCGCTATTTTAAAGAGATTGAGAAATAATATCTGCTTTCCAGAGCAGCAATTTAAGAGGAAGCCGACCCAAAGGGGTCGGTTTTCTTGTTATCCAAGTTTATGAAGTCGCAGTCGGAAGGTTCTTCCAGAGTTCCGCTTCGCTTCATCCACCC
>CALADR010000272.1 GCA_937890845.1 uncultured Bacteroidales bacterium
ACCGGCACCTTCCAGAAGTACAGCATCATAACGCTCACTCAACGTATCAGTAGCATCTTCGATTTTGCCGAAATCTATCTCCCTGCCGTCTATTTCTGCGGCAAGGTGGGGAGAACACGGATAAGTGAATATTTCAGGCATTGTAAGTCTCTCCTTATCCTCAGGAAGGAGACCGCATCCCATTATCCTGCGGTGAAGTTCTATATCCTCTGACATATCAGTATTTCCTGTCTGTATAAACTTCTGTGTCACAGTAGATATACCTTTGCTGCGCCATTCCCTGGCCAGATATCCTGTAGCATAACTTTTTCCGGCATCAGTATCAATGCCGCTGACAAAATATACATTTGATTTCATAGCAACAAAAATAAGTTGATTTATTATTTCTTCGAAGCAACAAGCCATAACGGCCTGTATGTCAAGCTAAGACCTTCAGATGTCCTAAAGCGGTCATTATAGCGGCTTTCAAAACTCACAAACCTGGACTTGGTCCAGAATTCCTTGCGCACCCCTGTCACGCCTGTATCCTTCATATGCATAAGAACAGATCTGGCCGAATCAAAATGAAGGACAGAGACTTCCTCGTCCGAAGCCAATATATCAAACTTCCCTGAAGCCATCTTTATCAACGACTCCAAAGAACTATAATCAAGCATCGGACCTTCAAGCTCTGAAATCTCGAAAAGATTTCCTGGTCCGAATGTGGATATTGCCAGAAGTCCTCCTGAAGAAAGAAGCCCTGCAGCCTTGTCAAAGAAAGCAGGAAGGTCGTGAAACCATTGGACAGCAGAACAGGAAACAAGCATATCCAGACCGGAAGGAAAATACGTTTTTTCTGCATCTCCACCGATAAAATCCACATATCCCAAATCCAGCACATCTCCCAGCACAGACTCATACTCAGAGCATATATCGTTGATATACAATCTTTCCGGCTTGCCTTGTTCCAGCAGCTTCCTGGTAAGGATTCCCGAGCCGCATCCCAGCTCCAGAACCCGGCCGAAACTATCGCCGCATACCGGCCTGCGTCCTGAGATATAGGTACTCCAAAACGGCACGAGCATATCCATCATCCTGACGGCACACTCCCTCTGAACATTAGCATTGTCATCATACGAACGTACAGCCCTGGCGAACCGCCCTGCCATCAAACCCTTGTCTGTCATACTCCTAATATAAGTTCGGAAAACAATTCCGCATCATAATGTGAACAATCTGCCTCTCTTACAGGCACACCGGCCTCACTCCAGGCTGCTTTCTGGGAATCGAACGGAAAAATCAAGTCATTCTTTCCTGCAACAGCCCTGTCCCAACAGAACATATTTTCATCGTTGGAAGTAGATTGTCTGGCAACAGATACTCCCGCTGAAATGACAGCATCACGAAGAGACGAAAGCTCTTCCTTCAAATCCCCCTCTGTCCTGACACTGTCAGGCAAAAGCGAAAGAAACTGCTGATAGCTTTTTCCGCACATTCTCC
>CALADR010000273.1 GCA_937890845.1 uncultured Bacteroidales bacterium
CTATTGCAAAAAACCATGGGGTCATGTCCATTGCTGATTTTCCTGACCCTTCGACTTCTGTTACTTACCGTTGGGAAACAGGATATGATAAGTATATAAGGTCAATGGAGAATCGGGTAGAGGAAATCCATACAATAGAGGTTGTGGACCGAGCAGGTATTGACAATGCGCGCAGGTATCTTTATGACAAGGGGAACGGAAGCGAATATGGAGGAGTCCTCTCTTTTTCCGCCTATGTATCCGGCTGGAAGATGGACAATAATTATTCCGGTCCTTCGCATACCGGATATAAAAGTATGGTGACCGGACTTGCTTCAGAAGGAGCTCATGCAATGACTATAGTTGGCTATGACGATTCTGTGGAATTTGTAAAAGACGGTGTCAGACATTCAGGAGCATTTATAGGAGTGAACTCGTATGGTAAATGGTGGGGAGACAAAGGTCACTTTTATATTCCTTATTATTTTTTCATGCAGGACAGGCCGGCAGTAGTTCTTGATCACAATATGTCAGGCTGTACATGCAGGAAACACAAACCTCAAGTGGTGTTCAAGGTTAGGCTGAAGTATAATTCCAGAAATGACCTTTCTATAAATATAGGTGTGGCTGACAAGCCTTATGCTTCAAAGCCGGAAATTGTAGTTTATCCTCCGATCTGCAGCAACCAGGGAGGGGACCATCCTATGAGAGGGGAGTATATTGACAATTCCAGTGAAATAGAAATTGCTTTTGACTTCACGGAGGCTGTGGAGAAATACAGTTCCTATTCGGAGCCGAAGTATTTCCTGAATATAGTAAGGTCGGATGCAGGCGAGGCCGGAAGCGGTACTCTGGAGGCTTTTTCTGTTCTGGACAGCAGAAGTGGCGTAACTGTGGAGTATTTCGCTGATATTGCGGTACCGTTACCTCTGAAGAAAGGCGTGAATACATTTTCTGTCTGTACATCTGAACTCAGAACTACTTCCGGGTCAAGACTCAGAATTACTGATGATACAGGAAAAACAGTCAGTACACCTTATGTAGTCCGTACAGAAAACGCCAATTATGCAAAGATGCAGGTCTTGAAATATGACAGTAATACTGGAAAACTGGAAATAAAGTTCCTGTATCAGGATGACGGATCCAGAAATATCGCTAATCCTGTAGAATGAAAATATTATGGAATACAGTTATTATATCAGGGCTGGTTGCCGGTGCTTTAAGTATCGGCGGCTGCGGAAAAGCGTCCGAGCCCATAGTGACAGAAGAGCCGGGACCGCTGCAGGTCCGTACTCTTGAAATAGATACGCAGTCTGGCGGCAAGTGGATTTATGTTTCTCTGGCAGACGGCCGTATAGTAGGGGAAAGTTTGTTCGGCGATGAAACAGGTGACAGATACTGGAAGGAAAAGGACGGATGGGATATTGCATTTTGCGGAGAGTATATCAGAACCAACGGCGGTTCTTCTGGGGAAGGCAGTGCTGCGATACAGAATTTTACAGGCAAAAGTTTCAATGCCCTTGAAACAGCCCCTCTGGACGGATATCTGTATGACGGGCAGAGC
>CALADR010000274.1 GCA_937890845.1 uncultured Bacteroidales bacterium
CATGGCTATTCTTGAAATGGTTCTTGCCAAGAAATATATTTTGAACCGTGTTGAGGATGAACTTGTGGAAGCCTCAATGAACACGGCAAATGTTTCTTCCTCCGAACTCATTGCCAGAAATGCAGAGTTAAGCATGAGGTTTTCAAGGATGATTGTCCAGTTGAATGTCGTCAAGTATTCAAAGTTCATGTCTCATAAGGTAATGTTTGACAGGACTACAAGGCGGCTGGATCTTGAGAATGACCAGAAGAAACTCATCAAACTGATGGAAATGACAGACAGCAGCCTGCACAATATAAGCGATTACAAGTCGGTGAAAGCGGATATGGTGCTGAATGTGATTCTTGCTATCATTTCCGTTGTCTCCACTTTTGAGATTCTTTTCCAGAATGTGAGTCTTCCGTTTCTGGAATATTTCGGAATGCATTCAAGCGATACGGCGGCTTTGCTTGTATGGTTTGTTGCAGCATTGGCTCTGTTCGGATTGCTGTTTCTGTTTGTCAATATATTGAAAAGGATTGTTGAAAAATTCAAAAAACTGGTTTTCAGAAAATGATACGCCTTGCAAATGAAAATGAACTGACTGTCCTGAAAGATATGTTCTGGACCCATATCTCTTCTCATCCCGAGTATATTTCTCATGGTGAGATGCAGATGGGGGTGTGTAAAGCTGTTGTCAAAGACGGCGGAATTTACGGGCAGCCGGCGGAAAAAGGACAGGAGATGTGGATGAAATATATTATGGGGAAGTTCATGTCTGAGGATGCCAGGATTGTCGTGGCTGAAGAAGACGGCCGTATATGCGGATTCTGCGTGACTGAAATTACCGATGACGGAGCGGACCAGTTTGGAGTTCTTTGCGACATTTTGGTGGAGGCCTCCTTCAGGGGCAAAGGTTATGGAAGGCAGTTGTTTGATGCTGCCATTGAATGGTTTCAGAGTAAGGGAGTAGCAGATATTTACCTTGAGTCTGGCAAATGGAATGAAGAGGCTCACAAGTTTTTCCTACGTCTCGGATTTTGTAACGTTTCAGAAATATTCAAGCTTAAATGACAGGATGCTTTTAAAATAATCGCGGAAGATGCAACGTTTTTTCTTGGACCTGCATCTTCCGTGTGCGTTTTAATAAAGTGTTTTTATGGACATAAACTCCGGTAAAGGTCATATTCGGAAAGCTATAGCTGTGCTGGCTGTTATGGCTTCTGTCTTGTTTATATCTTCGTCTGTGTCCGGGAGAGAGAAGAAGGATACAGGATTTCAGTTGAGAAAATACGAATTTTCTGCCGGTGCAGGTGTGGCATCTGCTCTTCACGGATCATTTGTCAATTATATTGGAGATCCGGGAGGCATCTCAGACATTTACCAGAGTGCTGAGTATTACGACAGAAAGAGATATACATCCTCATTCACATTTAACTTCGTATATAATTTCACCCGGATTCTCGCTATTCAGGCAGGTGTTTCATATTATGGCGGACGCTGGACTTTTTTCCGCAGGGAAGGCGTTTCCTGGTATTCCGGGTATAAGTCAGGAAAGGATGAAATGGCGATGGATAACAGAATCAACTTTTTAGTACCGATGGTAACCTTGCGCGTAAGCTGGCTTAACAGGAAGCTTGTGCGTTTGTATTCTTCTTTAGGCCTTGGCCTGGAAATTCCATTTGCACGGAAGTGTGGCTTTGAGGCAAATGATCCAAGATATTTCATGGTGGCGCATTCCGGGTTTACACTGGCATCCCAATTGTGTTTTGCCGGCATATCGGTAGGGAAAAATGTATATGGTTTTTTTGAGACCGGTGTCGGAAACCTGTATTCGGGTTGCTGTGCCGGAGTAGGATACCGTTTCTGATAGTAAGTAAGTTTCAAAAATAGCATACATCATCTTGTGAATATCTTTCTGTTCTATGGAAAAAGCTGTTAAAAGTATCTGGGTGCTGTCGGTATCGGCATTTTGTGTCATCCTTATGCAGGGATGTTTCTCCTTTGTTACGGACCCGGTTCCGGAAGATCCCGCATATACTTCATTGAAATATCATATATACCCGGACAGTATTGACCCGTTATTCAAAGGAGTTGAGGCTGCGTACATATTCAGCGAGTATCAGAAAATCCGATCAGACAGGGATAAGGCTGAGAAAATGGTAAAGTCTCACTATGGATCATGTCTGAATGAACTCTATTATGAAAAGATGGGTGTGTCTTCTGTTGGTACTGTATTTCCGGATACCGGTAGCGGATTCCCGTTTTTATACAAGACATATTGCAATTATAGTGATATTACAAAATATGTCCCTTATTGTGTTTCCTTGTCTGAAGATGGGGTGTGGACATTGGAGTTTGACTCTCAGTCAGGGTCTTTATCTGCCAAAGTGATGGTGTCAGACGGCAAAATGGTGGTCAAAAGCCTTTGTTACGAGAGAGTCTATGATAAGGAAAAAGTGACTGTTTCACCTGTTCCGGATGATCTGATGACAATGCCTTTGACTGAGGACGGGGATTTTTTCCAGTGGCCGGAGTCAGGGAAAATTAATGTGAATATAGTTGGGGCAAATTCATTGTCTGACAGTTTTGTCGTAGAATTCGGTCCTGCGGTAAGGATAGTGCGAGGAGCAGAAGTGAATGAGTATGATCATTTGGCATTTTATTAGAGAGGGGAGGTTAATTGTATGAGACGTTCGGTTTTGTTTTTTGTGGTTACGGCATTTCTTGCTTTAATCTGTTCTGATGCCTTTGCAAAGGATATGGATAAGACAGAAAGTGGCTTGGTTCCGCCTTTCCGGCATGAAATCCGTCTGGGATGGGGAGGTGCTCCTCTTTTTCATATGATGCTTGTCGGTCCTGGTTGTGATGTAAATTATAATACGTATGATAACCTTGCATCCAGTCTGTATGGAGAGTTTTCTGGTCCTGTTTATATGACAGGTAATATCGGACTGGAGTATTCATACAGTTTCAGGAAATGGTTTGCATTGTCAGTGAATGTCGGCATGAACGGAATATACGGGCGCAGATATGATAAGGTTACAGGGCTTCGTACAGGGCTTGATTTCGGGTCCGTGTTTTCTTTCTTTCCGCAGGCGAGATTTTCTTATCTGAATAGAAAATATGTGAAACTTTATTCCGCGTTGGGTGCAGGTATCACAGTTACGGCTTTCCATAATTATGCAGAACTGTTACCGGCTATAAATTTTGTTCCTATAGGTATTACTGCAGGCCGCAGAGTCTATGGCTTTTTCGAACTGTGCGCAGGTACTGTCGTAGTGGGATGCACGGCAGGGATAGGTGTAAGATTCTGATACATACCTGGACAGGACTTTGTTAAATTGAATATCAATAACAAATTGCGAAACTTGAGTAATAATGAAAATATTTAAAAATATAAAATTGGCAGCTGCGGCTCTGCTGGTGTCTGTCACCTCTTCTTGTATAGTTGATTCACCATCAGGGGATCGTCGCCGGGACATGTGGCTGACAGCTCGTCACTTGTTTATTTTACATCCGATCTTATGTCATCTTATATGCTGGACCCTGTGAGACGGTTTTTCGACCTTTTTAGTCTTGATGAGTATCTGAAACTGCCGGAGTCGCAGCAAAAAGAATCAAAATGGCATGACATGGTATATCATAAGGATGACAATACATTGTACGTTACAGGAATCGGAACTTTGTGTACAGGCGGGAAATCTCTGACTGACTCAGATGCAGAATGGACGTTAAACGCTACGGGCGGTTTCGGTTCAATCGACCTCACAATAGACGTTAGACCATTGTCAGAAGGTGTGTGGGGATTGCAGGCAAGGGGCGTGGACAGTAACATAAGAGTAAAGTCAGAGTTGACTGTGTCTGAATTGTCATCAGGGGATAAACTTCTATTCTGTAATATTTCATGTTCCGGCTCACAGGCTGAAAAAGAATATGTTACGGAGTTTTCTACCGGAGGTGAAAAATTTGTCTTTGACAACCGTTTTGAACCTTTTGTCCTTTATCTTTCCGGGCAGTTCAATGTCAATATTTTCAAAGGAGACAATATGATTGATTACTGTTATATGACATATTCCGGGCGCGGTACAAACTCCGTTACCAGCCGCGACTGACAAGTTGTCAGTATTTTACTCTTGGAATGCTATTTGACTGAATATTGCCGGTCTGAACGGGAAAGATGCATCTGGCATCGTTGTTCCTTTTTCGGACCGGCCTTCCTTTGCCTCGGGCATTATTTCGCATCGGTGATTTACAAGAGGCTGTTTTTGCCTTATTATGGAAAGGAATGTTTAAGAATAATGTCAAATAAATAATTATAAAAAGTTTGCAGTTATGAAAGGTACGACTGGAAAAATAGGTGTTACTACCGAGAATATCTTCCCGGTAATCAAGAAGTTTCTTTATTCTGACCACGAGATTTTCCTGAGAGAACTTGTGGCGAATGCTGTGGATGCAGACCAGAAGATGAAGGCTCTGGCATCTACAGGTGAGTTCAAGGGAGAACTTGGAGAACTGTCAGTACGTATTGTCCTTGACGAGAACGAGAAGACTCTTAAAGTCATAGATAACGGTATAGGTATGACTTCAGAGGAGGTGGACAAGTACATCAACCAGATTGCATTCTCCAGTGCAGGTGAGTTCCTTGAAAAATATAAAGATCAGATAGGTAATATTATAGGTCATTTCGGTCTTGGTTTTTACTCTGCCTTTATGGTGTCAAAGAAGGTTACCATCGACACATTGTCCTGGAAAGAGGGAGAGAAGGCAGTGAGATGGTCTTGTGACGGCAGTCCGGAATATGAGATGTCAGAGAGCGACAGGACCGAAAGAGGTACGGAGATTACCTTGTATATAGATGATGAAGATGTTGAGTTTGCTACAAAGGGACGTATTCAGACTCTTCTGGACAAGTACTGTAAGTTTATGCCGGTGCCTGTAATTTTCGGAAAGGAGCAGGAGTGGAAAGACGGCAAATACATTGATACAGACAAGGATAATGTAATCAATAAGGTAGAGCCACTCTGGGCCAGGAAGCCGGCTGATCTGAAAGAAGAGGATTATATGGAGTTCTACAGAACTCTTTATCCTATGCAGGACGAGCCGCTTTTCTATATTCATCTTAATGTGGATTATCCTTTCAACCTGACAGGTATCCTTTACTTTCCTAAGATAAAGGACAGGATGGAGATTACAAGGAACAAGATCCAGCTTTATTGCAACCAGATGTTCGTGACTGACTCTGTAGATAATATAGTTCCGGATTTCCTTACCCTTCTTCACGGTGTCATAGACTCTCCGGATATTCCTCTGAATGTTTCCAGAAGCTATCTGCAGAGTGATGCCAATGTGAAAAAGATTTCCGGATATATCACCAAGAAGGTGGCAGACAGGCTTGAGGAGATCTTCAAGAACGAGCGTGAGGCTCTGGAGAAGAAGTGGGACAATCTGAAGCTTTTCATCGAGTATGGTATGTTGAGCGACGAGAAGTTCTGCGAGAGGGCCATGAAGTTCTGTCTGCTGAAGAATACAGAAGGCAAGTATTTCAGTATAGAGGACTACAGAAAGGCTGTCGAGGCAGAGCAGACTGACAAGGACAATAAGACAGTGTTCCTTTATGCTACTGACACAGAGGCCCAGTATCCGTTTATCGAGGCCGCCAGGAACAAGGGTTATGATGTGCTTCTGCTTGACTGCCAGCTTGATTCTCATTTCGTGAATATGCTTGAGATGAAACTTGAAAACAGCAGGTTTGCTCGTGTGGATTCTGACAGTATCGACAATCTGATTCCTAAGGAGGAGATACGTCCGGAACTGAATGAGTCGGAAAAGACAGATCTGAACACTTTGTTCCAGGCTGTACTTCCTAAGGAAAACCAGTACTATGTAACAGCAGACAACCTTGGTGAAACTGCCGCTCCTATACTTGTGACACAGTCAGAGTTTATGCGCCGTTACCGTGAGATGTCTGCTATGGGTGGCGGAATGAATTTCTATGGCGAAATGCCTGCTTCCTACAATATTACTGTAAATATGCAGAATCCTCTTGTTTCCAGGATTATGGATGCCAAGTTGGCGGAAGTGAAGCCTGCAGAGGTTGTCGCTGATGCTCCGTCAGATGCTGATGAGGCTCAGAAAAAGTCCGTACAGGAGGCAAAGGATGCAGCGGCCCAGGCGCACAAGGCAGAGGTGGAGTCATTCGCTGCCGGAAATGAGATTCTGAAACAGATAGTAGATTTGGCTCTCCTTGCCAACGGAATGTTGAAGGGAAAGGATTTGAGTGACTTTATCGCACGTAGCGAGAAGGTGGTTTCAGATGCTTATCTGAAATAGAGGAATCCTTATGCTTATGAAGGGGCCGGCTGGAAAGTATCAGTCAGGCCCCTTTTCCTGTTTTCAGGTGAGGGCAGCCTCTTTCGGTTTGTAAGAACCGGTAAGTCAAATTCCGGAAGTAAAATGTATTTGGTGCGAGTTGGCTCTAAGGAGTAGTTATTGGAACACTCTTTATGTCTTATTTGGTTATAGCCTGTTACAATAATCCGAGTATCTTACAGTTTGGTTATCCGAAATGGATGGAAACCAAAGATGTGTGGAAGATTATCGGATGTAACATGCTTTTTGTCTGTAGCGTTGCAATGGTCGTAACTGGAATGTCAGATCGTGTAGGGACATTCCAAAAATCTATGCTTATTCTTTCCGGTTACATTTTTACACTTATCTCCGGCTATCTGCCCCGTCATATATACCACAATAAACATGATTAGCATCAGCAAACTATTCATGTCAGCGAATCAGATTCAGGAATTCATTTCTGGTGCGTTCGTCTTTCAGAAATACTCCTGAAAATGCAGATGTGGTAGTCATGGCATTGGATTTCTGTACTCCACGTATCTGCATGCATGTGTGTGAAGCTTCGATGACGACAGCAACGCCAAGCGGGTTTAGTGTTTCCTGAATGCAGTTCAAAATCTGTACGGTAAGTCTTTCCTGTACCTGGAGTCTCCTTGCATAAGTTTCTACTACTCTGGCAACTTTGCTGAGTCCTGTGATATATCCGTCCGGTATATATGCTACGTGTGCTTTTCCTATGAACGGCATTATGTGATGTTCGCAGGTTGAATAAAGTTCTATGTCCTTAACCAGGACCATCTGCTTGTAGTCTTCCTTGAATATGGCTCCGCGAATAATTTCCGCGCCGTCTTCTTCATAGCCTTTGGTGAGGAACTGCAATGCTTTAGCCACTCTTTCCGGAGTCTTCACCAATCCTTCTCTGTCCGGATCCTCTCCAAGG
>CALADR010000275.1 GCA_937890845.1 uncultured Bacteroidales bacterium
TATATGAAACTATCCAACCTACAAGTTTCAAGAACGGACGGAAAAGGACGAGTACCCAAACAATACCGAAAAGGTTGAATACCGTATGAGCCCTCGCAGCCCTCTTTGCAGACACGTTTGCTACCGATGCTGCTATATTGGCTGTTATCGTAGTTCCAATATTTTCTCCCAGAACCATAGCGGCAGCCATTTCAAAAGGAATCCATCCGAAGTTCACCATTACCAGAGTCAGAGCCATTGTAGCACTTGAAGACTGAAGCACGATGGTGAGCAGTGTACCTATGAAAAGGAAAATCAGGACAGACCAGAAACCATATCCTGTCCACTGCTGCAAAAAGGCAAGCACTTCAGGCTTGTCGCCCAAATCAGGAACAGAATTTTTCAAGAAAGTGAGTCCCAGGAACAGGAGGGAAAATCCTACTATGAACTGACCGATATTCCGGTTCTTGTTTTTCTTTGAGATGGAAAAAATAAATCCCAAGGCCATCAGCGGAACAGCCAGTATGGAAATATCAGCCTTAAATCCAAGCAAAGAAATCAGCCATGCTGTTACTGTCGTACCTATATTGGCTCCCATTATAACTCCTATCGCATTGGAAAGTGACAGTAGTCCTGCATTTACGAAACTTACCACCATAACTGTAGTGGCGCTCGAAGACTGGATGACAGCTGTGATTATAAGACCGGTAAGCACCCTCTTTAAAGGTGTGGAAGTCATAGATGCAAGAAAAGATCTGAGTCTGTCTCCTGCGGCTTTCTGAAGTCCCTCACTCATAAGGGTCATACCGTAAAGGAACATTCCCAATGCACCCAAAAGAGTAAAGACTTGAAGAACAATGTTCATATCGTCGAAAAGTTTATTCAGAGTTTATCGCAAAAATATAAAAAATAATTAGATTTGCCGTCTCATATTACAAACTGATACATGAAATTCTTCCTTTCCTTCTTGTTATACATAATTATCTCTTTGAATGCCTTTGCCCAATTCTATACAGTAGGAGACGATCCGGCATCGATAAAATGGTACAAGACAGAAACAGAAAACTTCAGTATAATCTATCCGGAAGGACTTGATTCTCTGGCAAAAACATATGGATACAATCTTGAAAAATACAGAATTCCTGTAGGACGCAGTGCCGGATATACTCCAGGAGAATATATAAATACCAAAATGCCTGTAGTCCTCCATGCATGGAACGCCCAGGCCAACGGTTCCGTAGCTTGGGCTCCAAAAAGAATGGATTTATTCACTCTTCCTCAGGCATACGGCCCTGAAGCCCTTCCCTGGGTAAAAACTCTTGCAATACATGAATCTCGCCATGCGGCCCAGATGCAGTTCGGACTGTCTTATGTATTCAAGCCGCTCAAGTATATTTTCGGTGAAATGCTTAACGGTGCCGCTGCAGGAATATATCCTGGAAAATGGCTTTTGGAAGGAGATGCTGTAGTAGCAGAAACAGCATTGAGCAACTCTGGAAGAGGACGTTCGGCAGACTTCCTCAATTATTATATGGCTGCTTTCGACAACGGTGATTTCAGGAACTTCTACCGCTGGAACTACGGGTCATATAAATATTTTACGCCTGATAAATACGCCCTCGGATATATGATGATAAGCGGAATAAGATACAAATTCGATACGCCGCATTTTTCTGACATATATCTGCAGCATGCCGCAAAGCAGCCTTATGATGTACTTGTTTACAGAAGTGCATCCAAAAGAATTTCCGGGCAATACTTCCTCAAGAACTTC
The DNA here is from genome assembly GCA_937890845.1 of uncultured Bacteroidales bacterium. Classification (GTDB taxonomy): domain Bacteria; phylum Bacteroidota; class Bacteroidia; order Bacteroidales; family UBA932; genus Cryptobacteroides. Next base: position 1,754 of record CALADR010000275.1, read on the forward strand.
GAAGATGCTTTGAAGGTACACCATTCCATTTGGAAAGAAGAAAAAGAAGCAAGGAAGCCTTTTATAAAAACATCTGAAGCAACAGATGCTGCAAATAATAAATATACAGTTTACACGGGTAATATTATTTTAGGAAACAGCCTGTGGGCAATAAAGAACAGCATAGATAAAAGCAGCATACTTGTAATGATAAACTCTTTAGGTCATGAGAGAGCCATTGCATCCTTTGCCGGACAATGCAGTAAACTGGAAGCAGCGCATTCTGCAAGAAAAATCTTCTGGAGCGAAATAAAAGCAGGAATCAGATGGAATCAGAAAAACACCTCTGTAATAAAGTATTACGATATTGACTCAGGCCGCAAGAAAACGTTGACACATGGTACACGATATTACCATCCAAGTGCAAATTCAGACGGTACAAAGCTCGCTGTTACAGAATACCTTGTCCGAGGCGGTTCACGGATTGTCATTATAGACAGCAGTACAGGAAAAGAAATTGATACAATAAATGCTCCAGCAGGAATGCAGGCCGTAGAATCTGTCTGGTCAAAAGACAGGATATTCATATCTGCCATTGAAGATAAAGGATTTGGAATCTATTCCATTCATCTGCCTGATGCAAACAGAAACTGGGAATGCCACCTGGAACCTCAGCCGGTACAGATAAAAGATCTGCGTAAGTACAGAAATGACATTTACTTTACTTGTGACCGCTCTGGAGTAAATGAACTGTACTGCATGAAACCTGAAGACAATACCCTTTACAGGATGACATCCACAGAATACGGTAGTGACAATTTCCAGTTCGGCAAGGATGGTGGAGAACTGTTCTTTTCCACTGCAGGCCATAATGGAAAACTCCCTGTAAAGACTTGTACCTCAGAATTAAACCCCAGAAGAGTAAGCGATTCAGACATCCACAGATATAAAATTGCAGACAAACTTTCCGAGCA
>CALADR010000276.1 GCA_937890845.1 uncultured Bacteroidales bacterium
TAGGCACTTTGCTGGACAGGTTCGTTACAGACTATCCTGATCTGGATTTTGTGCTTACGCGGGATCAGACCGAGCTTTTGGAATATTCTATTGACAATCTGGTCTGGAACATAATCACCGGTATTATATTGGCCTGTCTTGTGATTTTCCTTTTTATGAAAGACTTCAGGTCACCGGCACTTGTGGCTCTGACCATTCCGGCAGCACTTGTGCTTTCAATGGCAGTATTTTACCTTATCGGGCTTAGTATCAATATTATCTCTTTGTCAGGACTGGTTCTTGGCGTGGGAATGATGGTTGACAATACCATTATTCTGACAGACAATATCACAGCCAGGTGGCAGCGGGGAGAAGGGTTGAGAAGAGCTGTTCTTTACGGTACGTCAGAAGTTACCGGTCCGATGCTGAGCTCTGTATTGACTACGTGTGCCGTGTTTGTTCCTCTTGTTTTCTTAAGCGGAACTGCAGGTGCAATATTTTATGATCAGGCTGTCGCAGTTACAGTGGTTCTGCTGTCTGCCTATCTGATAACCGTTACTGTGATTCCTGTCTATTATTGGTGCTGGTACAGGAAATTGCCTGCTTTTCGTCCCAATGCTTTTTTAGAGAGGTTTTCTTTCGGATTTATGCTCAGGTGGTACGAGTCAGGACTGGTCTGGCTTCTTCGCCACAGGTGGGCCGGCTGGGGTGTTTTTTCTGTTTCGGCAGCAGCGTTGGTTCTTTGCCTTGTATTTATGCCAAAGGAGAAGCTGCCGCAGATAACATATGCCGATACTGTCCTTAAAGTCAGCTGGAATGACCAGATTACGCTGGAGGAAAATCTCAGAAGGACAGAAATGCTGGAGGCCGTTTCAGATGGCGCAGCAGTCCAGTCCACATCGTTTGTCGGTATCCAGCAGTTTATTCTCGGCCATAGTGGGGAACAGGGTATTTCAGAGACTTCTGTGTATTTCAAGTGTGCAGACAAGGATGCCCTTGCCAGGCTGAAGTCTGAATTGTCGGTGTTTTTCGGCAATGAGTTTCCTGATGCAGGATATGGCTTTGAAACATCTGGAAATATCTTTGATATGGTCTTTACTGACAATGAAGCTGATATTGTTGCCAGGGTCAGGCCTGTGTCTGGAGGTTTGCCGGAACCTGAGTCCCTTTCCCGTACAGTGGGAATGCTGGCGGAGGCGTTACCGGAAGCAGGAATACCTCCGGTGCCTGTAAGGACAAATGTCTTGTATGTGGCTGACCCTGAGAGGATGGCATTGTATGGGGTATCCTATGACGACCTTGTGTCAGTTTTAAGAAATGCATTGAATTCCAATTCATTGTTCAATATTGTTCAGGGAAACAAGACTCTTCCTGTGGTTATGGGCTTCAATGTCGAAGATATGGATGCCATAATAGGGAATACATATGTGCGCGGAAAGGACAGTGACATTCCTGCAAGTGCGCTTTTGAAGCAGACCCTGGATGCTGACTTGAAGAATATCATTTCCGGTCCGGAGGGGATATATTATCCGGTGGAGATTCCTTTTGAAGGCAATGATCCCTCACCTTTAATGGGCAGGGTGCGTCATATTATAAGTGATTCAGGGATATTTGATGTAGGATTCAGCGGCTCGTGGTTCGCTGACATGAAGATGGTCAGGGAGTTGCTGGTCATCCTGCTTATTGCAGTCCTGCTGCTATATCTTATACTTGCATCCCAGTTCGAGTCTTTGCTCCAGCCGCTGGTCATATTG
>CALADR010000277.1 GCA_937890845.1 uncultured Bacteroidales bacterium
GGTAAAAGTAGCCATTCCCATAAGGCCTCTTATCCTCACATTGGGATATCGCTTTCCGGACAACAGAATCTCCTTTATCTGCCCAGCGTCAAAACCCTGTTTTGTTTCTTCAGCTGCTATGTGGTATTCCAGAAGCACATCTGTCACTTTCCCTGCATTTTCAGACCAGCTATTAATAGCCTCCAGCAGTTTCAATGAATCTACAGACTCAACCATAGACACGTACGGAAGAACCAATTTAAGTTTATTGGTCTGAAGGTGGCCGATAAAATGCCACTCAATATCAGAATAAAGAACTCCATTACTACCTGCACAGGACTTAAGTTCGGTAACTTTCGAAAATAGTTCCTGAGGACGGCTCTCACCAAAGACCCTCTGACCTGCCTCATAGGCTTCTTTGACAGCATCAAGAGGATGAAATTTAGAAACTGCCACCAATTTAACATTTGATGGCAGTTCTTCTTTAAGTTTTAATATTTCTGTCTTTATCGACATATTCGAAAATGTTTAGCGACGTTTCTTAGCCTGCTCCTTGGCCATCTGCTGCTGCATTCTCTGAGCTTCCTCAAGACGTTGCTGCCACTTGGATTTCGGAGCTGGCTTGTTTGCCGATGCTGCCAGCTGGGCATAAATCTTCTCGGGTTTCACAATATATTTCTTCACGAACCATGTCTGAAGCATTGTGATAAGATTGGAAAGAAGATAATAGTAACTCAATCCGCTGGAAAGGTTGTTACAGATAAACAGCATCATCACCGGCATCATCCACACGCTCATAAACTTCATTCCTGCCATATTCGGATCATCTGACATCTGGCTCGAAGTCATCTTTGAATAAAGGAACATCGATACAGCCATCAGAAGCGCAAACAGAGAAACATGATCTCCGTAAAGAGGAATATTGAAAGGCAGATTAAGAATAGAGTCATATCCGCTCAAGTCATCCGCCCACAGGAAATGCTGCTGCCTAAGCTCTATGGAAGCAGGGAAGAAACGGAACATGGCATACAGTACAGGAAGCTGCAGCAACATAGGAAGACATCCTCCCATAGGGCTGATTCCTGCCCTTCTGTACAAATCCATCATAGCCTGCTGCTTTTTCATTGCATCTTCCTGCTTAGGATATTTCTGGTTCAGCTTGTCAACTTCAGGCTTGATGACAGACATTTTTGCCGACGATATATATGATTTAACGGTAAGAGGTGATACAATCAGCTTTATAAGCACAGTAAGAATAAGTATCACAATACCGAAATTGCCTATAAACCTTCCAAGGAAGTTGAATACAGGAATGATAATACCGCGGCTGATAAGTCCTATGACAGAACCTCCCAGCGGAATAATCCTTTCATAATGCTGGTCCAGATGCTTCAATGTGCGGTAATGGTTCGGTCCGAAATAGAAACTGAACGGCACTGTAACATTTCCGTCCGGAGAAGCAGTAAACTCTGACCTCATCTTAGCAGTACATGCCATAAGATTGCGGTCCGGGTCGTTCTCCTCGAAGAAACGGATTTCCATATCGCCTGACGAGAAATCATTACCAGCCCTCATGATTGCAGAGAAGAACTGCTGCTGGAAGGCAAACCATGATATCTTCGCATCCACCCTGGCATCACCGTCACGCCCTACACCGACTCTCTCTGGCTTTTTTTCTCCAGGGAAAAGGTAGTTGAGTTTCGAATACTGCTTTTCATTTCTATACCCTTTCTCCATACGGGGAATCACAACATTCCAGTCAATGTCAAATGCTGACACATTCCTAGGTATGACATTTCCCATACCTACAAGCGAAAACTCGTTTTCCACCTGAAAACTGTCGGAGGCAAGCATATATTTCTGCTGGATATAGCCGCCCCCTGCAAAAGGAAGGCGCATAACCAAAGAAGAATCTGTTTTTTCCGCTACCTCAAATACAAAATCCTTCGTATTGATATTTTCACCGGCATAAATGGTTATGCCATACTGGCTCATCTCCGGTTTGAAAATATAGAGGTCAGTACTGTCATAATTGTAAAAATCCTTCAGTTTCACACTATAAGGCTGCGCACCTTTGGTAGTGAAAGCTACTTCAATCCTTTCATTTGACAATGTATAGTATGATGCATCTGCCCTATATGCATTGTCAATCAGGCTGTCCTTATAAATTCTTTTATTTTCAGCAGGTATCTGATTCTGCATGGAAAACGATGCGGATGTATCTGCAGGATGCTCTGCCCTCCACACCGAATCCATATACATTTTCTGCGCCAATGCTATTGAATCCTGCTGTGCCTGAAATTCTACTTGTTTCTGATACTGCCTTGACTGATACCACGTGAAGCCGAAAAATATCACGCCTATCAGAATCAGGCCGATTACGGAACTCTTGTTCATCTAAACTCTTGTTATTATTCTATTTAATCCTGATTCTCCTCATTGTCAAGAGCCCTGATCTGCATTTCAAGCTCCCTCAACTCCTCTTTTGCCTTTGCTATCCTCTCTTCCATCTGCCTGATCAATGGTGCGGAATTCTTGGATGCAGCAAAGAAACCGATATTGTTTTCATAAGTTACAATATCCTGCTCCTTCTTGGCATATATCTGAACAAGGCGCTCTTTCTCACTCTTTGGCGACTTGCCATAGCGATGTCTGCGCTTCAAATCCTGGAACTTGGAATTCACAGCATCCTTGTATGCAACTGCAATCTTGTCCTTTTCCTTAAACGGAACGAAGCCGATAGCCTGCCATTTATCTGCGAATGCATTCATTGCCTGCAAATCTCTATCATCGTCTCCGGTGAGAGCATAGGCATTAATCTCCTCTATCAGATGCTTCTTTGCCTTCAGGTTTCCGTAATAGTCATTCTCAGGCTTTGCATTCTTGTCCCTTTCATTGAAAAACTCATCACAAGCGGCACGGAAACGCTTCCAAAGCGCCTCTGACTTCTTGCGGGGAACCGCTCCTATCTCCTTCCACTGTTTCTGAAGATTAATGAGCTGGTCTGTGGTCTTTTTCCACTCTGTACTGCCCTTAAGAGCCTCTGCAGCCTCACACAAAGAGATTTTCTTCTGAAGGTTGTCATTCATCTCACCTTTATAGACAGCATAGTACTCACGCTTGCG
>CALADR010000278.1 GCA_937890845.1 uncultured Bacteroidales bacterium
ATCTGACATTGGACAGTAAGCACGTCGGGCGTCGGAGGTTTGCCCGTTAATCTCAGCTTCCAAACCATTAGTTGGCAACAACAATTATGCACTCGCTGCGTAATCTACCAAGTAGTTTACCTTAATCGATTGGCCGCCAAGGCTGCGGTCACGACGAGTATCTCTCCAGGCTTTAGGCCGGTTCTGTCTGGAATACGAGGTATCATCCAAACCGGATGCACAGAGGGACTCCTTTAAACTCTGCCAAGATTCAAAGGATAAGCTTAGGTTGGCCTGCCTCCCGGCAGACCTTTGCCGACAATCAAAGAGAGGATAAGCGTGTAGAAAGCTGCCTGGTGCGGTGTTTGGACGGCGGTTCGAGTCCGCCCAGCTCCACAGGGAAAGGGAGAATCCTGAGTTCGTAATATGACCGGACTTGCGATTCTCCCGTGCTTTTTTACTTTCTATGGACTGCCCATAGTACTATACCTATTGATACAGAGACATTGAGGGAATGCTTGGTCCCGTATTGCGGTATCTCAAGTGAAAAATCAGAAGCATCCACTACTTCCTGTTCTACTCCGGCCACCTCGTTTCCGAATACGAAAGCGTACTTTTCTCCGTTTTCCGGTACAAATCCTTCCAATGATACGGAATCGACTGTCTGCTCAACGCTAACGACTGTATATCCTTCTGATTTCAGGCGGCTTATGACTTCCATCGTTTCTTTTGAATATTCCCATTCAACACTGAATTCTGCTCCGAGAGCTGATTTGTGAATTTCAGCCGAAGGTGGGCAAGCGCATATTCCGCAAAGAAAAATCTTGCTCACTCCAAAAGAGTCGGCAGAACGGAATGCAGAGCCAATATTATGAGCGCTCCTTATATTGTCAAGCACCAGAACAATGCCGGAATCCGGCAATTCCTTATACTGTTCAGGGGTTAATCTGCCCAGTTCTATATTCAAAAGTTTCCTGTTTCCCATAAACTGAATCAAGTTTGTCGAAAAAGTTTTCAACACAAAGGTAGTAAAAATAAAAAATTGACTAATTTTGTCTTTGTGGTCCTTGAAGGACGCAGCATATTTGAAGGCTATAATTAAAAAACACCATATGAAACAGGATCTTCGGATTTTCAATCTAATCAAACAGGAAGAAGAAAGGCAGACTACAGGAATTGAACTGATTGCCTCTGAGAACTATGTCAGCAACCAGGTGCTTGCTGCTTTAGGATCTATTTGCACCAACAAATATGCTGAAGGCTACCCTGGTGCCCGCTATTACGGCGGTTGCGAAGTTGTAGATCAGATCGAACAGCTTGCAATCGAAAGACTATGCGAATTGTTCGAAGCAGAATATGCAAATGTACAGCCGCATTCCGGTGCTCAGGCCAATATGGCAGTAATGATGGCATGTCTGAAGCCGGGTGATACATTTATGGGACTGGATCTTGCGCATGGAGGCCACCTTACTCACGGTTCTCCTGTAAACATGTCTGGAATCCTTTATAATGCAGTAGCATACGGACTTGATGAAAAGACAGGCCTTATTGACTATGATCAGATGGAAAAGACAGCTCTTGAGCATAAGCCAAAGCTTATTATTGGAGGAGCATCTGCTTTTTCCAGAGAGTGGAACTGGGCACGAATGAGAGAAATTGCCGATAAGGTAGGTGCAATCTTCATGGTAGATATGGCACATACCGCTGGACTTATTGCCGCAGGTCTTCTCAGTAATCCGGTAAAATATGCCCATATCGTTACTTCTACGACTCACAAGACTCTCCGTGGTCCTCGCGGCGGTGTCATACTGATAGGCAAGGACTTTGATAATCCATGGGGACTGAAGACACCTAAGGGCGTAGTGAAGAAGATGTCGCAGATTATCAATTCAAGTGTTTTCCCTGGAGTTCAGGGCGGACCTCTTGAGCATTGCATCGCTGCAAAGGCTGTTTCATTCTATGAAGCGCTTCAGCCGGAATTCAAGGAGTATCAGAAGCAAGTAGTGGCAAATGCAGCTGCAATGGCGGAGGCTTTCTCAGAGAGAGGATACAAATTGGTTTCCGGTGGTACTGACAATCACCTTCTCCTGATTGATCTCAGAACAAAATTCCCTGACCTTACTGGAAAAGTTGCAGAAAAGGAACTTGTAAAGGCTGACATTACAGTAAACAAGAATATGGTTCCGTTTGACAGCCGTTCTCCTTTCCAGACTTCCGGTATCAGAGTCGGTACTCCGGCGGTTACTTCACGCGGACTCGTGGAAAAGGATATGGAATATATCGTAAATCTTATCGATACAGTCCTTACTGCAGCAGCTTCCCATCTGGATTTGATAGCAGGAAAGACAGAGGAAGGCAAAGAAGAGTACGAAGCTGTACTTGACGGAGTTCGCAAAAAAGTACGCATGAAAATGAACGGAATGCCTTTGAATAAATATTAAAATTTTCCGTCATTAGAAGATAAGGGAGAAATCTTCTCTATTCATTTAATTAACCCCTGTTACAATGATTTGTAGCAGGGGTTAATTATATCATTATATCTACAAACCCGTTTCCCAGTAAAAGAAAAAGAGGTTACGAAATTTCGTAACCTCTTTTGAAGCTCCTGAACCAGGACTTGAACCTGGGACCCTCTGATTAACAGTCAGATGCTCTAACCAACTGAGCTATTCAGGAATTTTGTTTTCCAGTCGGTTTGTTTCCGAATGGGATTGCAAAGGTAGGCATTTTTTCTTTACCTCCAAATTTTTTTTACACTTTTTTTGCATTTTTTTGAAAAAAATCTTCCGAGGAAAAATCAAAACTGTTTCTTAACTTTGCATCTTATTAATTATAAAGAATTTCAATTCGCCGATTTATGGATATAGAGCTTTT
>CALADR010000279.1 GCA_937890845.1 uncultured Bacteroidales bacterium
GAATACCACTGCTTTTCGGCTATGATGAGGTGCACGGATATAAGACGATATTTCCGATTCCTTTGGCTGAGAGTTGTTCTTGGAATCTTGATGCAATTGAGAAATCAGCGAGGACAGGCGCAGTCGAAGCTTCTGCATCAGGACTTAACTGGGTTTATGCTCCGATGGTTGACATTTCTTATGATCCGCGTTGGGGAAGAGTAGCTGAGGGGGCAGGTGAAGACCCTTGGCTCGGTTCGCTTATAGCAGCAGCCAGAGTAAAGGGAATACAAGGCAAAAGTCTTGCGGATAGCAATACGGTAATGGCTTGTGTAAAACACTATGCGGCCTACGGAGCTCCGATTGCGGGACGAGAATATAATACGGTTGACATGTCTGACAGGCAATTCAGAGAAGTCTATCTTCCTCCGTATGCAGCCGCAGTCAGTGCCGGTGCCGGGAGTGTAATGACTTCCTTTAATGAGTTTGACGGAATTCCTGCAACGGCAAACAAATACCTTTTAGAGGATATTCTCAGGAATGAACTGGGATTCAAAGGATTGGTCGTTACGGATTTTTCATCAATGGCAGAGATGATTGCCCATGGATATTCTGAAGATGTCCCTCATGCAGCTTTGCAGTCTATTGAGGCCGGTGTAGATATGGATATGATGGGTGATGTATATTATGAGGCTCTTGCAGATCTTGTGAAATCAGGAAAGGTTCCGGAGTCTCTTCTTGACAGGGCTGTCATGAGGGTACTTGAGGCAAAGGAATCCTTGGGTCTGTTTGATGATCCTTACAGGTATTGTAATCTTGAAAGAGAAAAAAACGATGTGCGGACCGGAGAACATCTTAAGCAGGCACGCCAGTCAGCATGTGAAAGTATGGTCTTGTTGGAAAATGACGGTATCCTTCCTCTTGCAGAAGGCGAAAAGATAGCTGTAATAGGTTCTCTTGCAACAACTCCGGGAGACTATATCGGCTGCTGGTCTGCACAAGGTTTCAGATTTAAGGATATTTCTATTCTTGAAGCGCTTTATCAAAGAGCCGGAAAAGAAAACGTATTCTATGCCAGAGGGTGTGATGTTGCAAAGCCGGATACAAGCGGTTTTGCAACTGCGCTTGATGTCGCGTCAAAGGCGGATAAGGTAGTTTTCGTAATGGGTGAAAGCCGAGATATGAGTGGGGAGGCAGCGGCACGCAGCGATATCAGAATCCCAGGGGTGCAGACAGATCTTCTCAAACGTCTTGTAGAGGCAGGCAACAAGGTGGCTGTAGTTCTTGTCAATGGAAGGCCGCTTGACTTGTCGCGTGAGAGCGTGCTTGCTTCCGCAATCCTGGAAGCGTGGTGTCCTGGATCAATGGGAGGTCCGGCAGTTGCGGATGTGCTTTACAATGATTACAATCCGTCCGGAAAGCTGACGATGACATTTCCTCGCAGTATCGGACAGGTTCCTATGACTTATGCTGAGAAAAATACGGGCCGTCCCAATATCGGTAAAGGCAAATATTTGTCAAGGTACATAGATATCCCTAATTCTCCACTATATCCGTTTGGTCACGGACTGAGTTATACGACATTTTCTTATGGAGAAATAAACCTAAGCAGTCCAGTCCTGGAATACGGAGGTGCAATCAGGGCATCAGTCAAGGTTGCCAATACTGGTCATTATGAGGGTACTGAGATTGTCCAGATGTATATTAGAGATCTTTGCGGGAGTGTTCCCCGTCCTGTCAAGCAACTTAAGGGCTTCAAGCGTATTACTCTTAAACCTGGAGAAAGTCGCGAAGTGGTATTTGATATTACTCCTGAAACAATTTCTTTTCTTCGTCAGGATATGACCTGGGGACCCGAACCTGGTGATTTCAATATATTTATAGGCTCGTCTTCAGACTCTGGATGTTTGAAAAGCTCTGATTTTAAATATGTTCAAGAATAAATATCAATGAAAAAAATACTGACAATATCCTTGCTTCTGACCTTGTGTCTCAGCGGATTTGCAAAAGAAATTTTTGTAGAAGCAGAGAGTTTTGCTCATAAAGGCGGCTGGTTTGTTGACCAGCAGTTCATGGATACTATGGGATCCCCTTACCTTCTTGCCCATGGTTTGGGAAAGCCTGTAGCAGATGCTGTTACGCAAATAGATGTGCCATCTTCAGGAGAATGGCATGTGTATGTCCGCACATATAACTGGACATCACCTTGGTGTAAAGCAGAAGGTCCGGGAAGGTTTAAGGTCCGCATCGGAGGAAGAGAGCTGGACTCCGTTCTAGGCTCTCTCGGAGACTGTTGGCAATGGCAGTATGCCGGAAGCGCCAGACTCAAGAAAGGTTGCGCTGAACTGGCTTTGACGGATCTTGGCGGTTTTGACGGACGTTGTGATGCCATCTATATTACAGATGATTCTGCCTCCATTCCTACTTCGCGATATGATGAATTGGTGGATTTCAGAAGGCAGGCGCTGAATCTCCCTGAACCACAGATCCGTACTTTTGACTTTGTGGTAGTCGGAGGCGGAGTGGCAGGTATGTGCGCAGCAGTCAGTGCAGCCCGTCTGGGATGTAATGTAGCACTTGTAAACGACAGGCCTGTACTTGGCGGGAACAATAGTTCAGAGGTAAGAGTGCACTTGGGCGGATATTCCGAGATTGGTCCTTATGATGGCTTGGGACGTATGATCAGAGAGTTCGGGCACACCCGCAGCGGTAATGCAAAGCCTGCAGAATATTATGAGGATGATAAGAAGCAGTCTTTCATTGAAAAAGAGAGGAATGTTACATTATTCCCTTCATTCAGGGCTATTGATGTCAGGATGGATGGGAATATCATCAAATCAGTCCTTATAAAAAACATAGAAACCTCTGAAGAGATATGGCTTGACGCACCTCTGTTTTCAGACTGTACCGGAGATGGAACAATCGGTTTTCTGTCTGGTGCCGATTGGAGAACAGGCAGGGAGTCTCGTTATGAATATGCGGAAAGCCTTGCTCCGGACAAGGCAGACAATATGGTGATGGGGGCTTCCGTACAGTGGTATTCAAAGGAGGAGAATGCTGAAACTTCATTTCCTGAATTTTCATACGGAATCGAATTCAATAGTAATAATTGTGAAAAAGTAACAGTGGGCGAATGGAAGTGGGAGACAGGAATGAATTGCGATCAGGTGCACGATGCTGAAAGAATCCGGGATTATGGTTTACTTGTGGTATATTCAAATTGGAGTTTTCTTAAGAATCATTTCAGTGACAATGCCAAGTGGCGCAATCGCAGCCTTGATTGGGTAGCCTATATAGCGGGGAAGCGTGAGTCCCGTCGTCTGCTTGGAGATCATATCCTTACTCAGGGTGACATAGACAATAATGCCGATTACCCGGATGCTTCATTTACTACTACATGGGCAATTGATCTGCACTTTCCTGATTCGCTGAATTCAAAAAGATTTCCAGGAGCGGAATTTAAGGCTGCTACTGTGCATAACTGGATACATCCTTATGCTGTACCGTACAGATGTCTGTATTCACGGAATATAGGGAATCTTTTTATGGCAGGGCGTAATATCAGCGTCACACATGTAGCTTTAGGTACTGTCCGGGTAATGCGGACAACTGCAATGATGGGAGAAGTTGCAGGAATGGCAGCATCAATCTGTCACCGCAAGAGCTGTTTGCCAAGGGATGTATATACTTCATATCTCGGAGAACTTAAGTCTTTGATGAAAGCCGGTGTAGGAAAAACAGATGGAAATGCAGATTTACAGAGATTCAATCTTCCTGATAAGGTGCTTGCCAAACCTAAAACTCATTTGATGCCTGAAACTTCAGGAACTTACAGCCGTCTTGACGGTGATACTCTCGTCGTAGGGAATATATTTATAGAAAGAAAGTATGTCTGGAACGGAGGTAATCTAATGACCTTCAGCCTTACGGATAAAAAAAACGGCAAAGTCCATAAGATGAAATCAGTACGCCCTGATTTTGTAATGACTTCATTTAACGGTAAAGGTAGTGCTTCGTCATATAGTTCTAAACGTGTAGATGCGGCCTCTGGAACGCCTGCTTATCTTAGTGTCCTTATAAATTATACTGAAAACAATCTTCAGGTTATGAGAGAGTTGAAAATATATGACGATGCTCCGGTAATTGTCAGTGATATCAGTCTTAAAGGCCGGCTTGACAACTTCGGAGATGCAAGGGAAATAAATAATGCTGACCGCAAGAATATAGAATTCTTTGCAGATATGAAATCGAAGCCTGTCACGGCTGTTCTTGACAGGCTCTCGCTTGCCGGCAGCCACTGGAAGGCAAGGGCTGTCGAATTTACAGATATTACGGACTGGAATGATAATCTTGTTTCTGAGAAAGATATAATATCATACAGGAAGAACCCATATCGTGGAAATATTCTGTTTCTTGAAAACGGTGTGGATTCTTCCGGTATTTTCTTTCTTAAGGAAGCGCCTTCTTCAGATGTCCAACTTTACTATGGAGGAGCAGACTTCTATGCTGATTTCGGCGAATTTTCGATAACATCGCCCGGAGTTTGTTCCGGAGATATTTGTCCTGACAAATGGACGCCTGTCTATACTACCGTTACCGGAGTTTGTTGTGGTGGGGAATTCGGGGCGCTGAAAGCCTTAAGGTCTTATCAGAAAAATATTCGAAGTCACTGCAGAGACAGGTTGGAGATGGTGATGATGAATACATGGGGTGACAGAAGTCAGGATTCAAAGGTAAATGAGGCTTTTTGTCTGGCTGAGCTGGAAAAGGCTGCAAGACTTGGTATTACTGTTTTCCAGATAGATGATGGCTGGCAATCAGGGAAAAGTCCTAATTCTGCTGTTGCCAAAGGGTCTTTCAAGAATATATGGGATAACCCCGACTATTGGACTCCTGATCCTGCAAAGTATCCGCGGGGACTCGCGCCGATTGTTGATAAAGGGCGTAGTCTTGGGGTCGAAATAGGTCTTTGGTTCAATCCTAGCATCCAAAATGACTTTGCGGATTGGCAAAAAGATGCAGATGCCATTATATCATTGTACAGGAAATATGGTATAAGAGTCTTTAAGATTGACGGGCTTGGCATTCCTACAAAATCAGCAGAAACAAATTTGAGGAAGCTTTTCGATAAAGTCTTGTCTGAGACATCCGGTGAGGTGCTGTTTAATCTTGATGCCACAGCAGGACGTAGGGGCGGTTACCATTTTTTTAACGAATACGGCAATATATTTCTTGAGAACAGATACACGGATTGGGGTAATTATTATCCATACAGAACTTTAAGAAATCTGTGGATGTTATCCAGATATGTCCCTGCTGAAAAGATACAGGTAGAATTCCTTAATAAATGGAGAAACGAAAAAAAATATGGCAATGACCCTTTTGCCCCGGCGAATTATTCATTTGATTATCTTTTCGCTATTACCATGGCAGGGCAGCCTCTTGCATGGATGGAAGCTTCAAATCTCCCTGAAGAGGCTTTTGTTACAGGGAAACTTATACGAAAATACAAGGTTATAGCTCCGGACTTCCATTCAGGAGTAATTCTGCCTATAGGAGAGGAGCCGTCAGGACGTTCTTGGACAGGTTTCCAGTCTGTAAAAGATGACCGTTCCGGATACATCCTTGTTTTCAGGGAAAATAATGGAAAACAGTCGGAGTTTGTAAAGACCTGGTTTGATGAGGGAACAAACGTGCATTTTGAACCAGTTTTTGGTGACGGGGATAAATTTTCGTGTACGGTTGACCGGAACGGAGAAGTAAGATTCAGGCTTCCTAAGATAAATTCCTATGCGATGTACAGATATGTAATACAATGATTTATGAATATAAAATTAGCTTTTGTTAAAACGTTTTTCATAGTTGCTCTATTGGTTGCAGTGGCTGCGGAACTCCAGTCGAAAATGACAGAGTCTTCATTATTGCCTGCAGATAAGTCAGAATTGTCATATGAGGAGCCGTTATTTATGGCAAATATATATGGCCGGGAATATACCTCACTCAATGGCAAGTGGAATGCGATCATTGATCTTTATGACCAGGGGGACAGAATGGAAGTTTACAAAAACCTCAAGCCTTCCCGTGACGATGAGTTTTTTGAGTATTCTTTTGAGGGAGGCCTTCGTCTGAATGTTCCAAGTGACTGGAATTCACAGAATCCTGAACTTAAATATTATGAGGGTACAGTCTGGTATGCCAGACGTTTTAGTGTTCCGGAAATCAAGGATGAAAGATATTTCCTTTATTTCGGCGCTGTCAGTTATCGCAGTGAGGTCTATCTCAACGGCAAATTTCTGACAAGTCATGAAGGAGGATTTACTCCCTTCAGTGTTGAGGTCACTGGAAAGCTAAAGGAAAAAGACAATTTTATTGCTGTAAGGGTCAACAACCGCAGAACCAAGGATGCGATTCCGGCTCTTTCATTTGACTGGTGGAATTATGGTGGCATAACAAGGGATGTCATGCTGGTAAAAGTTCCGGATGTCTTCATTGAAGATTATTTTGTAAGACTATCGTCAGAAGACAACGAATCAGTTGACATAGATATAGAACTTTCAGATGCTGTATCACAGGAGGTTTCCGTAGAGATTCCGGAATTGAAGATTTCTGCAAGGCTTACGACTTCTGCAGAAGGCCGGGTTTCTGCAACTCTCAAGACTAAAGGTATGGAGCTATGGTCTCCTGATTCTCCAAGACTTTACGATGTGAAGTTGTCTTCAGGGAAAGACAGTATCAGCGACAGGATTGGATTCCGTTTCCTTTCAGTCGTCGGGACCAGCATTCTTCTCAACGGCAAGCCGGAGTTTATGCGCAGTGTTTCCTTTCATGAGGAAATTCCTCAGAGAAAAGGACGTGCGTTTTCTCATGCTGATGCTGTCATGCTCTTGTCAGAGGCAAAGGCATTAGGTGTAAATATGGTAAGGCTCGCACACTATCCTCAAAATGAATATATTGTCAGGCTTGCAGAAGAGATGGGAATTATTCTTTTGCAGGAGATTCCGATATGGCAGGGGATAGATTTTGCTGATTCTGATACAAGAGTAAAAGCGCAGACGATGTTGAGGGAAATGATATTAAGGGACCGTAACCGTTGTTCTGTATGTTTCTGGGGTGTGGCGAACGAGACAAAGCCTTCTGAATCGAGAAACGATTTTCTGATATCTCTTCTGAATATAGGAAGAGAGATGGATCGCTCCAGATTATTTACGGCGGCATTTGACCTCGTATATTTCAATCCTGAAACCAGGCATTTCGAGATGGATGATCCTTTTACTTCCAACCTTGACGTGGTGGCAGTGAACAAATATATGGGATGGTATCATCCATGGCCAGTCCCTCCGGAGGAGGCAGTGTGGGATGTGGTGGCAGACAAGCCACTGATAGTTTCGGAATTCGGAGGCGAGGCTCTTTTCGGGCAGTCTGGTCCGGATTCGCAAACAAGCTCCTGGAGTGAGGATTATCAGGCAAGGCTTTACATGGATAATATAGAGATGTTTAATCATATTCCAAACCTTGCGGGAGTATCTCCTTGGGTCCTTTTCGATTTCCGTTCGCCTTACCGCTTCCATCCATTGAATCAGGAGGACTGGAACAGAAAAGGTCTTGTATCAGATCAGGGATATAGAAAGAAGGCATGGTATATTATGCGGGACTATTACAGGAAAATAAAGGAAAAATATAGCAGTATTAACAAATAAAACGTATCAATATAATGAAGTTATTGAAAATAGCATTGGTATCAGTTGTCCTGGTATTCTCCAATATTTGCTTGCAGGCTGCGCAGAGAGATACAGTGAGGATTCTTGCCATAGGAAATATGTATATTGGAGGGTGTTCTTTAGAAAGACATGTGAATAATATCAGGGAGGACAAAGGCGTTTATGCTTATCGCAAAATAATGTCTGATGGAATCAGGAAAGAAACTGCAAACATGAGTATTTCAAAAGTTCTGTCAGACGAATGCTGGGATTATATCAGTTTTCAGCAGGAGAGTTCGTTGTCTGGTATTTATGATACATATGAAAAATCACTTCCTGAACTGTATTCGTATGTCAGGAAGAGGGTTGGCAAGGATACGAAGTTCATTATTCACAGAACTTGGGCTTACGCAGGAGATTCCGGTCATTCAGGCTTCAAAAATTATGACCGGGATCAGATGAAAATGTTCAATGCCATAGTCAGTGCGACGTCAAGGGCAGCTAAATTGGTAGGCATAAAGATAATTGTTCCATCTGGAACAGCTATCCAGAATATCAGAACATCTTTTGTCGGAGACAACCTTTGCAGGGATGGATATCATCTCGACTTGCTTTGGGGACGCTATACTGCAGCATGTACATGGTTTGAGAAACTTTTCGGCAATGTGATTGGTAATTCCTACGCTCCCGACGGACTGACTGCTGATTACAAGAAGGCGGCACAGTTAGCTGCTCATTATGCTGTACGCAACCCTGATAAGGTTACAAATGTGGATGTCAAGGAACTCCCTGTCATTTACAAGGATGCATCTGCCTCAATTGATGACAGGGTGGAGGATCTTCTTTCAAGAATGTCGCTTTCAGAAAAAGTCCTGCAGCTCAACCAGTATGTGATAGGGCGTAATGACAATATCAATAATTTAGGCGAAGTGCTCAGAAAGGTTCCGGCAGATTGCGGTTCTCTAATATATTTCGGGGATGATGCAGTAATGCGTAATGCAATGCAGAAGAGAGCTTTGGAAAATACACGTCTTGGGATTCCTATTCTTTTCGGTTTTGATGTAATCCATGGTTTCCGTACAATATATCCGATTCCTCTTGCTCAAGCGGCTTCCTGGAATACTGAACTTTCAGGTGATGCTTGTCGTGTGGCTGCGGCAGAAGCATATTCTACAGGAATAAACTGGACTTTTTCTCCTATGGTGGATATTGCAAGAGACGGGCGTTGGGGACGTATAGCAGAAGGATATGGAGAAGATCCGTATTTATGTTCAGCCTTTGCCGCCGCCACTGTAAGAGCCTACCAAGGAACAGAGCTGTCCATGGAAAACAATATAGCAGCTTGTCTAAAGCATTTTGTAGGCTATGGAGCATCGGAGGCAGGACGCGACTATGTGCCTACTGAAATATCAAGGCAGACACTTTGGGATACCTATCTTCCATCATTCAAGGCAGGTGTTGATGCAGGAGCCGTGACTTTAATGAGTTCATTCAACAATATAAGCGGAACTCCCGGATCTGCAAACCATTATACTATGACTGAAATTCTCAAGAACAAATGGAAGCACGATGGTTTCGTAATAGCAGACTGGAATGCAATCCTTCAGCTGATTCCTCAGGGAATGGCTGCTGATAAGAAGGCTGCCGCAAAACTGGCTTTCAATGCAGGACTTGATATGGATATGGTTGATGATATTTACAGACGGCATCTTGCAACTCTTGTTAAGGCAGGAGAGGTTTCAAAGGAAAGACTGGATGATGCTGTAAGACGAGTACTCAGACTAAAATTCAAGTTAGGTCTTTTTGAGAAACCATACACGGAGGTAAGACCTGAATCGGAACGTTTCCTACTTCCGGAAAGCCTTTCGGTAGCAGAAAATCTTGCTCAGGAAACAATGGTGCTTCTTGAAAACAAGGGAAACGTACTACCATTGTCTGATAATGTAAAGATAGCTCTTATAGGACCTATGGCTAAAGATTGTGAAAATCTTCTTGGTTCATGGTCCGCCAGAGGACGCGGAGAAGATGTTGTAAGTATTTATGACGGGATTTCAGAGATGAGTTCTTCTGATGTGCTTTATGCTCGCGGATGTGATTTTGACGGCCGTGATACTTCTGGTTTTGCAGAGGCGGTGTCAATCGCATCAAAAGCAGATGCCGTTATTCTTTGTCTTGGTGAAAAGCGTTCATGGAGCGGGGAGAATGCCTCTCGTTCTACTATCTCACTTCCGTCAATTCAGGAAGACCTCCTGAAGGAAGTTAAAAGAGCCGGGAAGCCGGTTGTCGTATTGCTTTCAAATGGAAGACCTTTGGATCTTACCCGTATTTCACCACTTTCGGATGCCGTTCTGGAAATCTGGCAACCCGGTGTGATGGCAGGCTCTGCTGTTGCTGGTATATTGAGCGGAAAATATAATCCGTCGGGGAGGCTTCCCGTAACTTTCCCGTACACTACAGGTCAGATACCTATTTACTATAATCACCGCAATAGCGGAAGAACACAGGGAATGTATCAGGATATACCGAGTACTCCTATGTATGAATTCGGATACGGCTTGAGCTATACTGCTTTTGAATACTCCGATTTGAGTATCAGAACAGCCTCCGGTAATGATGCTTCAATTTTTTCAGCAGATGAGGATCTTGTGGCAACAGTTACAGTGACTAATACTGGAAAGGTCTCTGGTAAGGAAACTGTACAATGGTATGTCTGCGATCCATACAGTACCATAACAAGACCAGTGAAGGAACTCAAATATTTTGAGAAGCAGTTGCTTCTTCCTGGTGAGAGCCGCATATTTAAATTTAATATAAATCCTTTAAGAGATTTGGGATTTGTAGATGAGAACGGACATAGATTTGTAGAGAAAGGAAGATTCGACATTATGGTCGGCGGCGAAAAAGTATCAATAGAGCTAAGATAATAGTGTTTATGTGGAAATCAATTATTCCAACTGCAATATTAGTTGCTGTCTTGCTTTTTTCAGCTAATGTAGTTTTTGCACAGCGTACTGTCATTCTTATGGAAGAAGGGTGGAAATTCCATAAAGGAGAAGTTATGCCAGGACTGGAAAAGTCTATAGTAGAGAAAGGGGGAGCTCCAGAAGCCTCGACTATCGGCTTTGATGATTCAGCCTGGTCAGATGTCTCTGTACCTCACGATTGGGCAATATATGGCCCATTTGACAGAAATAATGATTTGCAGAATGTGGCTGTTGAACAGAACGGAGAAACAAAAGCTTCACTTAAAACGGGACGGACTGGCGGTCTTCCTTATATTGGGGTAGGCTGGTATCGGAGAACTTTTGATGCTCCTGTAGGCAAGAAGGCTGTGCTTGTTTTTGATGGGGCTATGAGCGAGGCTCGCGTTTTCATAAATGGCGAGCAAGTGTGTTACTGGCCGTATGGTTACAGTACGTTTTGGTGTGATGTGACAGATAATCTTGTTCCCGGGAAAAATACCCTTGCTGTAAGACTTGAGAATTTACCTAATTCCTCACGTTGGTATCCTGGTGCCGGACTTTATAGAAATGTGCATCTTATACTGACTGATAATGTGCATGTCCCTGTATGGGGAACAAGGATAACAGTGCCGCATGTAAAGGATGATTTCGCTTCAGTGAAACTTGAGACTGAGATAGAGGGAAGCAGCGGAATGACAATTGTTGTAGAGACTGATATTGTCGATGGAAAGGGACGTACTGTAACTTCCAGAAAAGATTCCGGGCGTATTATTGATGGAAAGCCTTTTGTGCAGAATTTTATTGTAGAATCACCGGAGCTGTGGTCTCCTGAAAATCCTGTATTATATAAGGCGGTGTCCAGAATTTTATCTGAGGACGGAAGTGTTTTGGATAATTATGAAACAGTTTTCGGAATCAGGACTTTGGCGTTCATTCCAGAAAAGGGCTTTTACCTGAATGGGGAAAGGCGTAAGTTTCAAGGTGTTTGTAATCACCATGATCTCGGTCCGATTGGGGCTGCAGTAAATGTTTCCGCATTGCGTCATCAGCTTTTGCTTCTTAAGGATATGGGTTGTGACGCTATTCGTACTTCACATAATCTTCCTGCTCCGGAGCTTGTGCGTCTATGTGATGAAATGGGATTTATGATGATGATTGAGCCGTTTGATGAGTGGGATATCGCAAAATGTGAGAATGGGTATCACAGGCACTTCGGGCAGTGGGCAGAAAAGGATATGGTCAATATGCTGAGGCACTATAGAAACAACCCATCTGTTGTGATGTGGAGTATAGGGAATGAAGTACCTACCCAGTGCAATCCAGAGGGATATAAGGTGGCGGTATTCCTCCAGAATATATGTCACAGGGAAGATCCTACGAGACCTGTGACTTGCGGTATGGACCGCGTTGACTGTGTGCTTGAAAACGGATTTGCATCGCTGATTGATATTCCTGGTATTAATTACAGGACATTCAGATATCTTCAGGCATATAAAGAATTGCCTCAAGGATTCGTACTTGGATCAGAAACAGCTTCTACTGTAAGTTCAAGAGGTGTTTACAAAATACCTGCAGAGAAGCGTTTCGGAGCGGTAGATTCTGATCACCATTGTTCTTCGTATGATCTGGATGCATGTTCGTGGTCAAATATTCCGGATGTTGATTTTGCGTTGGTTGATGACTATGAATGGACATTAGGTCAGTTTGTGTGGACCGGCTTTGATTATTTGGGGGAACCGTCTCCATACGACAAGGATTCCTGGCCGAATCACAGTTCAATGTTCGGTATTATAGATCTGGCTTCTATTCCGAAAGATCGTTTTTGGCTATATAGAAGCCAGTGGAACAAAAATAGTGAAACTCTTCATATCCTTCCACATTGGACTTGGCCGGGATATGAAGGTAAAAATATACCGGTATTCGTATATACAAGTTATCCGGAAGCTGAAATTTTCATTAATGGGAAGAGTTGCGGACGCCTTAAGAAGGATGTTTCTTGTGGTTATCCTTCTGATGGTGATGTCTCGGGAAATGTAGAAAGCAGGTATCGTCTTATATGGAATAATGCTGTTTATGAGCCAGGAGAACTGAAGGTTGTTGGGTATGACAACAACTGTTTTCCGGCTGAGGAACGCGTCATACATACGGCGGATAAACCTCATCATATAGAGTTGGAAGTAAGCTATCCGGAGAATGAGGTTTCTGCTACAACACTCAAAGCAGACGGAAAATCACTGCTCTATATTACGGCAAGTGTCGTTGATAAGGATGGTAATCTGTGTCCCAATGATTCATCTCTTATGACTTTTAGTGTATCAGGTGCGGCAAAGTACAAGGCTTCCGCAAATGGTGATCCTACATGTCTTGATATATTTCATGAGCCGAGAATGCATGTATTCAACGGAAAACTTACAGTTATTATACAGGCAGGGGAAAAAGAAGGAAGTGCTGTTTTGGAAGTTAAATCAAAAGGCATTAAAAAAGCTGTAATGACTATAAACGTAAATTAGAAATGATTAGGATACTTGAGTGTATAAGTATTTTTGCCGATGCCGGCAAAAATAGATGTTGAAAACATGTTGCCGTGTTGATAACTATGGTTTATAAACTGCGCTGAATTCCTGTTTCTTGTAGATTCATGGAAAAATTTACTGAAGTATTGTGTATATATGAAAGAAGTTTTATAACTTCAACGCAAATTAATTCAAGCCAATGCTGATGAGCCTGCAAATGCTTGGAATTTTTTTTGTGCGGGACAAAAGACACAACATCAGTACCTTACCATTTCTGCCTAATGCCAGGCTTTGTTTTCATAAATAAAGTCGGCTTCTCATTTCTCCGGTTTTCCGGTATTCGGGTATCTTTCTTACAATTAACATTAATTACTATGAAGAAATTTTTTTTATTTCCATTTAAAATCATATTGCCATTGGTGGTATTTCTGACCGTGGCAGGATGTTGGAGTGAAAGAACTAGGGTGTATTGGCAAGAGTCTGATTCTTACGTCTTTGAATATATCGGATATGAGGATATAATGCTTGAAAATCTTGGGAATGGAGAAATAGTAGTAATGTGTGTTCCCTCATATTTTTACGGAGCGTTTTCACAGGAAGAGCCTCAGAAGTCGGAATATAAGAACAAATGTGCCGTCTATAATGATTTCGGGTATCATTTTAAATATTTTAATTATGGCGGCAGTGAATATCAACATAGTGTTCCGGACAGGGATTTCAGTAAGATAGAAATCTACAGTGACAAGGATTATGTGGAAGGTTATCCTGCCGGCAGTTCTCTTTCGTCATTATTCTATATGGCTTCTCGCAGTCCGTACAAGTTTATAAAAGACAGGTATGAGAATTATACAGTATCTTATCCGTTAAGTCAAGACGATTATCCTGAATATTATCATAAATATCGGAAAAGCCGTGCTACAGTAGCACCGGTAGTACGGATGCCTTTTCCTCGAATAAGTACAGGAGTGTATCCTGTCTATGGGATATTGTCAGATATGACGGAAGATGATATGAAATTGCTTGGATTCGGAGACAGAGGAGGGCTTCCGGATCCGTGTGAAATATTTACATTGTATCCGCGAGTCATTCCTGATGACAAGTCAGAGCATGAACTGAGAGTGGAGCTTACTGATACGGATGGAGAGGTACTGACTGCCACGCTTAAAGTGGATTTCTCTGAAGTGCAGCCGTATAAATAGTTCTTTATTCATAATCTGTCCCGTTTGTTGGAACTTGGTTTCATCAGGGGTATAAATAAAAAGAGTGTGGGTCACATTATTTTGACCCACACTCTTTGCGTTGAGATACCAGGATTCGAACCTGGACAGACAGAACCAAAATCTGTAGTGCTACCATTACACCATATCTCAATATTTTGACCCCTCCCGTCCCCTTTACAGGGGAGGAAATATTGCGGCTGCAAATATATTACTAATTTTGCTTTTCTGCAAATCAGAACAGTCCGTATATCAGATTCCAGACTAAAAACCGTAAGAATTTCCCTATGAGCATCAGTATGATTGTCCCTGCAGGTCTGGTCTTATAGAATCCGAGAGCGATTGCAACTACATCTCCCACGACAGGAACCCAGCAGATCAGGGCAAGCCAGATTCCGTATTTGTCAATCCTGCGTTTCTGTTTTTCCAGCGTCTCAGGCTTGACTTTGAACCATTTTTCAATCCATTCCCATTTCCCGATCCATCCTATCCAGTATGTGAAGACACTTCCAAGCCAGTTGCCCAATGTGCCTACTGCCAGACATCCGACAGGGTCTTTTGTTACTGCCAGAATAGCCAGATACAGGGCATCTGAACTGAAAGGGAAAATGGTGGCTGCCAGAAATGTCCCTATAAAAAGACCTATTAGTCCGAGGTTTTCAAGTCCGAACATTGGAATTCCTTTTTAAGAAAACAGCTTCTTATTGTCTCTTGTTCCTGAAAAAATCACTTACCATACTGCCGCATTCGTCAGCAAGAATACCGCTGCATACCTCTGTTTTAGGGTGCAGCAGAGACGGTGAGAAAAGCGAACAGCCCCGTTTCGGGTCGGATGCTCCATAGACAATCCTGCTTATCTGTGACCAGGCTAAGGCTCCTGCGCACATGGGACATGGTTCTACAGTTACATATAAGGTGCATCCGCTGAGATATTTGCCTCCGAGAGCCTCTGTCGCCGCAGTGATTGCTATCATTTCCGCGTGCGCTGTCGGATCGTTCAGCCTTTCAGTCATATTGTGCCCCTTGGCTATGATGCGTCCGTTACATACTATCACTGCTCCGACCGGAACTTCGTCTTCTTCAGCTGCAGCTGACGCCTCCCGGAGAGCTTCATTCATATATTTCTCGTCTTCCGTCATTCTTAAAATCGATTTTTAGTCATATTTTTCAGTGCAGCCTTATGTTACCGTACTATCTGGTCCGGTGTTTCCATATCTTCTTTCATTACAGATTTGAACACATTCGGAAGACCTGTGTCGAAAGAAAGTACTTTGCCTGTTGCAGGGTGTCTGAAAGTTATGCTCCTTGCATGCAGGGCCAGTCTGCCTGCCGGGTTGTCAGATGCACCATACCTTCTGTCTCCCGTTACCGGACACCCGAGCAGTGATGCATGAACTCTTATCTGATGCTTCCGTCCTGTCTCCAGCTCAAATTCAGCAAGACTGAAATGTTTACCGGATTCAAGTACATTATAGTGTGTTACAGCTTTTTTTCCTCCGTTATCTACCGGTGATGATGACACCTTGAGACTTTTGGGATTTTCTGTAAGCCATGAAGTGATAGTTCCTCTTTTTTCTGCTGGATGACCCTCCAGAATGGCTGCATATTTCCTGCTTATGATACTGTCATTCCAGTTCTCCTGCATTTTGTCTTTTGTCCTCTGATCCTTTGCAAAAATAATCAGACCCGATGTTTCTCTGTCTATTCTGTGAACGATAAATATGCGGGAGTCGCGGCCGTACATACGTTTTACATAGTCAAATAGCAATGAATATGCAGTAACGTCTCCAGGAGCCCCTGAAGACATTGTAAGCAGTCCGCTTCTTTTATCTACTACTATAAGGTATTCGTCTTCATAAACGATATTGACGCGGGTGTCTTTTTCTCCTCTGCGCTTTTTTACCATTACTCCCTTATCCAGGATTTCAAGCCTGTCTCCGCGTTTGAGGTTATAGTCAAAGGCTGAAATATTCTGCCCGTTTACCTGTATCTGCCCGTGTGACAGATAGGCCTTTACGGATGTCTTGCTCTGTCCTTTGCAAATCTCGATAAGGTACTGGAGCAACTGTATTTCTTTGTCAACTTTGAATGTCCTTCCTGTGTTTCTTGATCTCATTGCTTTAAATTTGATTTTGCAAAATTAGTAATTTTGCAGTAGTTAACGGCGAAATAATTAAAACAGTGCGTATCTTTGAGTTTAATTTCAGAGGAACGATATAAATAATCTAATATGGGCAAACGGGCTTTGATAACAGGCATAACGGGGCAGGATGGCTCCTATTTGGCTGAGTTTCTTATAGATAAAGGATATGAGGTTCATGGCATCCTGAGGCGCAGTTCTTCGTTCAATACAAGTCGTATAGAACATCTGTACCTTGATGAGTGGGTGAGAGATATGAAAAAATCCCGTCTGGTAAATCTGCATTGGGGCGATATGACGGACAGCAGTTCACTGATACGTATCATCCAGACAGTACAGCCGGACGAGATATATAACCTGGCTGCTCAGAGCCATGTGAAAGTGAGTTTTGATGTGCCTGAATATACGGCGGAAACCGATGCTGTAGGCACTTTGAGACTGCTTGAGGCTGTGAGGATTCTCGGTCTTGAGCGTAAGACCAGAATTTATCAGGCTTCCACTTCAGAACTGTTCGGGCAGGTTCAGGAAGTTCCTCAGAAAGAGACAACTCCGTTTTATCCGCGTTCACCGTATGGCGTCGCTAAAATGTACGGATTCTGGATTACAAAGAATTACAGGGAAAGTTACGGTATGTTTGCCGTTAACGGAATATTGTTCAACCACGAGTCAGAGCGCCGCGGAGAGACATTTGTGACCAGAAAAATCACATTGGCCGCTGCCAGGATAGCGAACGGATTGCAGGACAAACTTTATCTTGGCAATCTGAATGCCAGGAGAGACTGGGGTTATGCTCCTGATTATGTGGAATGTATGTGGCTCATGCTTCAGAATGAGACCCCTGATGACTTCGTCATAGCTACAGGAGAGTATCATACGGTAAGAGAGTTCTGCGCCCTTTCTTTCAAGTATGCCGGAATTGACTTGAGATGGGAAGGGGAAGGAGTCAATGAAAAAGGTATTGACGAGGCTACTGGACGTATTCTTGTAGAAGTCGATCCAAAGTATTTCAGACCTGCCGAGGTAGAGCAGCTTTTAGGTGACCCTACAAAGGCAAAGACCCTTCTCGGATGGAATCCGCGCCGCACTTCGTTTGAGGATCTGGTGCGCATAATGACAGAAAACGACTTGAAGATTATAGGTAAGAGAAATGGCTCAGATGTTGGATAAATGTTCTAAAATTTATGTGGCCGGCCATAGAGGTCTGGTAGGGTCGGCTATCTGGAAAAATCTGGAATCAAAAGGTTATCAGCATCTTGTAGGCAGAACCCATGCTGAACTTGACCTCCTGGACGGGGCGGCAGTGAAAGCCTTTTTTGACAATGAAAAGCCTGATGCCGTTATCCTTGCGGCAGCTCATGTAGGAGGGATTATGGCGAATAGCCTTTATCGGGCTGACTTTATATGGCAGAACCTTCAGATCCAGCAGAATGTGATAGGGGAGAGTTTCCGTCACGGAGTAAAGAAACTTGTATTTCTCGGAAGTACGTGCATTTATCCAAAGGAGGCTCCTCAGCCTATGACAGAAGACGCCTTGCTCACTTCTCCTCTCGAATATACAAACGAGCCGTATGCTATTGCGAAAATTGCCGGTCTCAAGATGTGCGAGAGTTTCAACCTTCAGTATGGAACAGATTACATCGCAGTGATGCCTACAAATCTGTATGGACCGAATGACAATTTCCATCTGGAAAACAGCCATGTGCTTCCTGCAATGATGAGGAAACTGCATCTTGCCGAGGCTCTTCGTACCGGTGATTGGGAGACTGTCCGGAAGGATTTGGTCAAAAGACCGGTAGCGGGAGTTGGGGGTGATGCTCCGGAGAGTGATATAGTGGCTGTCCTTGGTAAATACGGGGTTTATTCTGATCATGTCGATCTGTGGGGTACAGGAAAGCCGTTGAGAGAGTTCCTGTGGAGTGAGGAAATGGCTGACGCTACAGTCTTTGTTATGGAGAATGTATCATTCAGCGATACCTATAGTCCGGGGACAAAGGAAATAAGGAACTGTCATATAAACATCGGTACCGGAAAAGAGGTGTCAATAGCAGGGCTTTCGCAAATTATCAGGGAAACAGTAGGTTATAAGGGTGAAATCCGTTTTGATGCCTCAAAGCCTGACGGCACAATGAGAAAATTGACGGATGTTTCCAAACTGCATTCTTTGGGGTGGTACCACAAGGTTGAATTGCCGGAAGGTGTCGGACGCTTGTACAAATGGTATCTTGATTCTGTTTTATAGCACCTGTTTTTTTCGAATGTGAATCATCGTGAGGCTGGTTTTCTGCTTCAGGAATTTGTATTTTCCAGGTTGAAACTTTCAGTTTTAAGTGTCAGTCTTTATACCACTCCTTGTATGTAAGATAGCGCGCGGCATTGTCGTGCGCCATTTTTTTTATTGCATCTGAACCTTCCTTGACTTTCCTGGCCGGTATTCCGGCATATATTCCGGGTTCAAGTACGGAATTGGAAAGAACGACAGCTCCGGCTGCTATTATCGTCCCGTCCGGGACAATGGCATTGTCCATGACTACGGCTCCCATTCCCACAAGTACGTCGCTGCCTATTTTTGCGCCGTGTACGACTGCGTTGTGGCCGACAGACACATATTCACCGAGTATGGTTTCAGAGCAGTCCAGGGTAGAGTGCAATACTGCTCCGTCCTGAATGTTGCAATTGTTTCCTATTCGGATTGCGCCTACATCACCTCTCAATACAGCCCCATACCAGATGCTGCAGTTGTCCCCTATGAAGACTTCTCCGACAAGTGTGGCGTTTTCCGCTACGAAAGTATCTTTACCGGTTTGTGGGGTGTTGCCGTTCAATTCTTTTATCATAGTCAGAAGCTGTTTAAAAATTTTTCAAAAATTCTTTTATGGCTCTTTCAGGTCTGTTTTCCACGACTTTTTTCAGTCAGATAACACTGTTATCTTTTTCAAAAAGTCACAGAAAACATCCTCAAAAATACCTCATAAAATTTATAATGACAAAAATTTAAACAGCTTCTAATAAATGTCAAGGATTCTTGTAATAAAAACAGATTTGTATCATCATTTATGAGTAATAGTAATTCCATTAGTCATAACAAGTAATGACGAACGGGACAATTGTCTATCATTTTGATTACTTTTGTAAGGTCAATCCAAGCCCAAGTGCTTGTTTTGGACAGCTATTCACACCTTATATGATGAACTACTTACAATATTTAACCTCCATTATATGTTTTCTACTGCTTGTTTGCACTCAATCTGCAGCACAGGAGGGCAATATCCTTAAAGGTAAAGTTACAGATTCAAACACAGGAGAAACAATATATGGAGCAGGAATAAACATAAAAGATACCGGACTCTGGACTGTTACAGACAATAATGGAGAGTTTCAGTTTGATGGCATTCAGCCAGGAGACTACTCTATTGCTGTAGCATGTCTGGGATATACAGACAAGATATGCGAAACATCTGTCACTAAAGGCAAGGAAACTTATATTGAAATAGCCCTCGAACTTAATACTTTAGCTCTCGAACAGGTAACAGTGACTGCTGAAAGAGGGAAAGACGGACTCAACACATCGCTTACATTCGGTGAGACTGCCCTCCAGCACCTTCAAATGTCAAATATCACAGATGTGGCAGCCCTGCTCCCTGGAGGAAAGACAGTAAACCCGGATCTGACTGCAAACAATGTGATATCACTGAGAGACGGTGGCTCTCAGACAGGAAATGCAGCATTTGGCACAGCACTCGAAGTAGACGGAGTAAGAATCGGCAACAACGCATCTTTCAATGAACCGGGAGGCACAGGGACAAGGAATATTTCCACTGAAAACATTGAATCCATTGAGATAATAACCGGTGTACCTTCTGCTGAATACGGAGACCTCAACAGCGGTATGGTAAAGATACACACCAAAAAAGGAAGGACTCCGCTAAACATAACATTCGCAATAAACCCAAGGACATACCAGGTATCAGCCTCAAAAGGACTCAAATTTGAAAAAGAACGCGGATTCCTGAATTTAAGTGCAGAGTGGACAAGGGCAACACAAAAACTTGCTTCTCCTTACACGTCATATTCAAGAAGAGGAATTACAGCTACTTACAGCAACACATTCAACGGCAACCTGAAATTTGAAGCCGGATTTGCAGGAAACATCGGAGGAATGAACTCCCAAAACGATCCAGACGCATACACCGGCACTTTTGAGAAAGTCCGGGACAATGTATTCCGTGGAAACACTTCTCTGACCTGGATGCTGAACAAGTCATGGATTACAAACCTCAAATTTGATGCATCTGTAAACTTCAACGACAACAGATCCAAGGAACATCTGTTCTTCTCATCTGCATCAGTTCAACCATCTGTCCACAGTAAAGAACAAGGCTACTTCATTGCAGACAAATTGCCTTTGAGCTATTTTACAGACAGGATTATAGACTCGAAGGAACTGGACTATGCGGCATCTGCCAAATACGAGTGGTTCAGACGCTGGGGCAAAAAGACAAGCAACCTCAAGGCCGGAGTCCAGTGGAAAGCCTCCGGTAATGAAGGAGACGGGGAATACTATCTTAATCCAGAACTCGCTTCAAGCGGATACAGGCCGCGTCCGTACAGTGAATATCCATATATGCACAACCTTGCGGCATATATAGAGGAAAACTTCACATTCCCTGTCGGCAAGACATCTCTGCACATCTCTGCCGGAGTCAGACTTGAAAACCTGTTTGTCAAAGGTACTGAATATAAAAAAGTAAGCAGCTTTTCCCCAAGGCTCAACGCCAAATGGACATTCAGCGACAGCTTTTCCATACGCGGAGGATGGGGAATCAGCGAAAAACTTCCGTCGTTCTACATGCTCTATCCTGACCAGGAATACCGGGATATACTGACTTTCAGTGCATCACACGGAGAAACCACCTCTTATGTATACTATACACAGCCGTACAAGATGCTATATAATCCGGAACTAATGTGGCAGAGAAACAGCAATGCTGAGCTTGGGATAGAGGCATCATTCCAAGGCACAACCGTTACCCTTACCGGATATTACGGAAAAACTTCCGACCCATACAAATACACTGCGACATACACACCGTTCTCATACAGCACCTACAGACTTCCTGACGGTTTTTCAATGCCGTCAGACGGAAAAGTAGAAGTTGACAAGAATAACGGAAGCGTCAGCGTAACTGACGGTAGCGGAAACAGAACACAGATGGAACGATCTGTGACAGACCGTAGTTTTTTCCAGACACAGATGGCAACCAACGGAGCTGACATACATAGGGCAGGAGCAGAGCTTACTGTAGATTTTCCGGAAATACGACCTATAAGGACAAGATTCCGCCTTGATGCCAACTATGCATACACATATTATACTGACGAGACTCTTTCATGGTTTTACAGGACAGGGTGGTCACACACATCTGTAAAAAACAGGTCCTACCAATATGTAGGAATATACGCAAACGGAGGTAACTTCTCATCGACAGCAAACGGGAAAAAGACACATTCAGCAGATGCCAACATCACTGCCATAACACACATACCGCAGGCTCGTATCATCATCACATGCAGACTTGAGATATCCCTGCTGAAACGCTCCCGTAACTTGTCCCTATATAATGGGAAGGAGCTTGCATACAATGTATCATCCGGAGACAATTCCCCATCAGGCGGAAGCATATATGACGGAAACAGCTATACAGTCCAAAGACCTGTAGCATATATGGATCTGGATGGTGAAATACACGAATTCACAGACGCCAATGCTACAAACCCTGAGTTCGCCAACCTGATGATCCGCTCAGGGAATGCATTCACCTTTGCACAGGACGGATACGGCACATACCTGTCTGCGAACCTAAGTGTTACAAAAGAAATAGGTGACCACGTGTCCCTGTCATTTTTTGCCAACAACTTCACCAACTCAAGAATGTACGTAACATCGAAAGCGACAGGTGTCAGCGCTATTTTCACCCCCGTTTTTTACTACGGACTTACATGCAAACTCAAATTTTGACTGGAATGAAACAGCTTGCAAAATACATATTATACATTATTCCGGTAATTGTCTTCTCCGGATGTTCTGGACTTGCTGACGAGAATCCTTATGCAGATGCTCTCAACACACTTACTATAGTTCCGTCAGAAGGCGTCTCAGTCCGCATCTCCGATATGGACAAAGGCACCGACTATACATTGGAAACAGGACGTGACGGCAAGGCTTACGCCAAAGTAACCAACGGAAATTACCGCATTACAGTCAGTTACCGTACAGATGGATTCATATTCAACGGCAGCGCTGACAGAGTAAGGATTGCCGGAGAGAACAAGATACTTCCCGTCAGAATGACTGTAGCCGAACCCGGAAAAATAGTTATAAAAGAAATATACTGCGGCGGATGCCTGAAATATCCCCAGGAAGGCAACTACCAGTCCGACAGCTACTTGATACTACATAACAACACAGACAAAATCCAATACCTCGACAGTCTATGCATAGGGACATTAGACCCGTATAATGCCATAGGTACAAATGTATGGATAGGAAAAGACGAAAACGGAGCATCTTTATTTCAAGACTTCGCGCCTGTAATCCAGGCCGTATGGAAAATTAAGGGAGACGGAAAAACTTTCCCTCTAAAGCCTGGAGAAGATGCGGTAGTATGCATCTTCGGAGCAATAAACCACACTGCGCAGTATCCTATGTCTGTTAACCTCAACAAACCGGAATATTTTGTATGCTATAATCTGGAATATTTTCCTAATACCTTGTATCATCCGGTTCCTGGGGACAATATCCTTCCAGAAAGATATCTGGACGTAGTCATAAAGACAGGACAGGCAAAAGCTTATACTTTTTCCTTCAGCTCTCCTGCTGTAGTTATATTCAAGGCCAAAGGCACTACAATAGAAAAGTTCACATCTGAAGAAAATTCCCTGATGCAAAAGCCAGGAAGCAATGTTGACAAGATCGTCAAGTTGCCACTCGACTGGATAATTGACGGAGTGGAAGTCTTCACTGGAAACGCATCAGGAAACACAAAGCGCATAAATCCGGCAATTGATGCAGGATATGTCAAATTTTCCGCTCCTTTTATGGGACACACTCTTTTCCGCAAGACTGACAAAACTGCCACTGAAAAGAAAGGATTTGAAGTACTGGAAGACACAAACAACTCAATGAATGACTTTTACGAACGAGAAAAACAATCTCTGCATGAATAAGGCCATACGCATACCTCTATTGTTGACACTGCTGCTCATGATTGGATGGACAGCGGCAGCGCAGCCTTTTGACCGTATCGAAAGGCGCAATTTCTGGAATTCAGGGAACAACATAAACGGCCTGCGCTGCGACTCACTTACCATATCAGATGCCATGATATACGGAGGATATGAAAGCGGCGGATTTAGAGACACTTATATGGCACCTTCCACATGGAATGCAGGAGCATTAGCCAGAACAATAGTACATCTGAAGAAATTCTCTATGAAAGGAATGTTTTCATTTGAAAACAATTCAGGAAAACAAATGACAGGATCAATGTCAGGAAGACCAGGGAAATACCCCATAGAAATCATTGAATTTACACCTGGAAGAAAAAACAGACAAACATATTCTTTCTCAGGAGGAATCACTGCAGATATTTCAGACAACTGGCGGATAGGCGGTAAAATTGACTTCATGTCCGAGAACTACACAAAACGCAAAGACCTCAGACACACAAACTATATACTCGACATGAGTGTCGCCCCCGGCTTTCTGTATCATCACGGCGACTTTTCGGCCGGTATGAACTATATTTTCAGCAAAAGCGCAGAAACAATATCTGCGGAAGTACTAGGAGTATCATCCGGTTCTTATTATGCATTCATCGACAAAGGCCTGATGTATGGTGTTTATGATATCTGGGACAATGACGGAATACATCTTAAAGAGTCCGGTGTAAACGGATTTCCTACCAGAGAGCTGTCAAACGGAGCTGCGGTACAGATACAGTGGAAAGGCCTTTATGCAGAACTGGAATATACTCGTTCTTCTGGGAAAAGCGGAGAAAAGCAGACCGTATGGTTCCGTTTCCCGTCAGACAATATTGCCGCAAGAGCAGGATTCAAAGCCGAAAAAGACAATATCAGACATTACCTCAGAGCTGAAGCCGCCTGGAAGAATCTATCAAACTACGAAAGTGTGCTTAAACAGGATACAGACAACGGAGTCACCATAACAGAAGTATATGGAGAAAACCGCATCCTGAAAAGCAAGGCCTTCTCTGTAAATGCTGAATATGAAATAGTCGCTGACAACTGGGAATTCTGTGCCGGAGCAAGGTTCGACGTGTCCCAGACTCTTGCCTCCCCTGTCTATCCATTCATTTACTATAGGAAGATATTCACAGGCGAAGGATATGCCGGAGCTATGGTAAAACTGGGGAACTTCGACCTCAGGGGGGGCATCAGCTACAGGCAAGGCAACTGGTCCGACTCGCACAGATATGCCGAAGAAGTATCCGGTGTTTCAGGAAAACCATTCAAACTTACTGACTTTGACTCATCTCATCTGGAATATATGACCAATCCGCAGATTTCTGCAGCATTGTCTCTGAGATTCAACTTCAAAAACGGCATATATATCGAAGCCTCAGGACAATATGGCAGGGGAATTGATATTGGATATCTTCCTGGAAAAGACAGATGGCACACAGGTCTATGTACCGGATACACATTCTGAAAATTTTAGAATCTACAAATATCTCAAATTATGAAACGCTTATTTTATTTTGCAGCGACTGCCATAGTATTGGCAGCATGCAGTAAGGCTGAAGATGGAAACGGAAATACCAACGGAAGCAATAACGGTAACAACAATGAAGTCAATAAAGATTTCATAGAAAACGAGGGCTCTTTCACATATTTCGGAGATACCTACAAAACAGTGAAACTGGAGGACGGAACAGTATGGATGGCCGAGCCTCTCCGTTATATACCTGAGGGATTCAAACCATCATCTGATCCAGAGGACGATGCCGCACATATCTGGTATCCATACATAATAAAAGACGGAACAGCCGTTGCCGCAACATCTGAAGAAGATACTAAAAAATATGGATATCTGTATGATATCCAGGCTGTTTTCGGCAAGGAAGTGACTGTGGACAACTTCAAGTCATTTGAAGGCCTGCGCGGAATCTGTCCGGAAGGATGGCATATACCTACCAGAGCAGAATTCATAGCTTTCTGCGGCTCATCAACAAAGGCCGTAGGTGAATCAAGCAATATTTCTGACAAAAATGCTCTGTTCTATGATGAAAATTATGACGGAGCTAAGATAGGAACACTGAACGAGGCCGGATGGAACATGGTCCTAGGAGGCTACCGCCAACAAAACAGCTTTACTACCAAGGGAATATACTCGGTAAAACCTGTCATTTCTGATGCGAACTGTACCGTAAGCGGTTACTACGGCAACCCGGCCTTGACATACATTATGTCATCTACGGGCTATAATCCTCATTATGACAGCAAGACAGAGGAACTTACCAAAATCCAGTACTTCAGTCTCATGACAACATTTACAAAAGCCAAATATCCTGAAGGAAGAGTCTCTGTAGCGTACTGTACTTCTACCTCAGGCCAACAGGTCCGCTGTGTAAAAAACAAAAAATAAAACGATCTAAAACGAACAGAAAAAAGGCAGTCAGGAAATTTCCGACTGCCTTTTTTCTGTTATAAAGCTACTTCTGTACTATTCTTTTTCTGTAATCACATCCGGGTTGTCAACTGATAAATCTCCTATTGTCTGTCCCTTTGCGAGCCAGAGTCTTGTAAGAGGGTTACCGGTAGCATTGACTTTTTCCAGCTTTGAATTTGAACTGAAATCCAACTCCTTGAGCTTGTTTGAACTGCAATCCAATTCGGCCAGTGCCGTAAGGGTAGAGACATTAAGTTCTGAAAGATCAGCATTGCTGCAGTTAAGTGAAGTTATCTTCGAACATCCAGATACATTAAGTAATGAAATAAAGTTTCCTCCCACATTCACCTTTGAAAGATCAGTAAAGGAACTCAGGTCCATTGTTCCTTTTATTCTGTTTGAAGAGCAGTTGAATGACGAAAGTCTTGTACAGCCGTCAATCTTAAGGCTCTCTATCATATTAGCGTCACATCTAAGCGTTGCAATCTTTGTGTTTGCAGAAAGATCAAGAGCCAATATGGAATTTTCATAACATTCCAGAAACTCAAGTTCGTTCAGACCGGACAAATCGATTGAAGAAAGATTGTTCCTGTAACATCCCAATGACATAAGGGATGGAAGATCCTTAAGGGCCAGTGTCTCCAGACTGTTGGATCCGCAATTCAATATTTTCAATGCCGGACATCCTTTCACATCCAGTGTAGTGATAGAGTTCTGGTTTACATCAGCATATACAAGTTTCTGCAATCCTGATACATCAAATGTCTTGAGAGCGTTCTTATAAGCCTGAATCATCTGGATATTAGGGCAATCCTTAAAATCAAGGGACTCAAGGCTTTCATTCACATTTCCATAATACTGCATAAGGGAAGTACATCCTGCCAACTTTACTTCCTTAAGTAAATTATACGAACAGTCAACAAGAGTCAGTTTGCTCAAACCGCTCAAATCCAAAGAGGTAATTGCATTAAAGTCGCACTCCAGTTCCTCAAGATTCTTGCAGTATTCAATACCCTTCAAGGACTTGACAGGCACTGCACCTTCGATAGTCTCGTCAAAACCTATATATATCTTCTTTACGGCCAGGGCCTCCTCAGTTGACAGATATCCGTCACCGTTTGCATCATAGTAAGACAACATCCAGTCCATGAATGCATCATCTTCAAACGCCACCATTCCATCTGGAGCGACTCCTCTACCTTCCTGAGACACCTTGATTTCCAATCTTTTCCCTATCTCTCCTGCATCAGACATAGCATATACTGTAATTATTCCATGTCTCATATCAGGCTCTGTATTCCTTTCTGCTGTAAATGAAAGACCTTTTATCGTCTTTTCTATCGAAAGCCATGACACATTGTCCGTATATCCCCAAGCCGGAGCATCCGTAGTCACATCCAGCAGTAAAGTCGACTCCCTGTTTGTAAACTCAAGGCTCTCCTTTGAAACAGATATATTGTAATCCGCTCCTGTATTTTCAGCCTTTTCGTCACTACATGATGAGATGCCGGACAAAGCAGCCGCCGAACAGGCAAAGCCCAAAAATTTCCTCAATATTCTTTTCATTCCTTAAATTCTATATCCAATTTTAACTGAAACTTCCTATAAGCTGTCCGTTCTTGAAACAAGTCCGGACAGCTTTACTGACCATAAAATTATTTATATGCTTTTACACATCTTACAGCGAAACCGTCGCCCCATGAGTTATCTGATGTCTTGTTATTGACCAGCGGCCATGAAACCGTGAAGCTGTGAGCACGCTCGGCAACCATCAACTCACTGTTCCATATTCCGAAATAACCGTCATCTCCTGCCACACCGGACTGGGCGCCCTTACTTGTAGGATGTGCACTGCGATAGCCCTGGAATGGGAACCATACAGTCTCTCCTGCATCTGTAGTGTAAGTGATACCTTTTCCAGGGTTACGCTGAGCCCTGCTTTCCACCACTGCAAAAGATTGATTTCTCGGAATCTGATATCCTGGAGGGCATGGATCATAAACAGACTTCTGGAACGGCCTCCAAAGAGACTTGTCTGCTTCATAATTCCATGATTTGTCTATATTGGAAAAATGAAGCCAGTTTGCCTGATTCGAATCCGGTCCGCCATAAATGAACTGCATAGGATGTGCTGTTGCATTCGCCACAGATCCTACAGCCGGAGAACATTCAACAGACTCCCATTTGGCCTGGCTGTATGCAGTATTGCATACCGTATTCTCACTGCTGGTAGAGAATGGTTTTGCCTCGCGCTCTCCGCTGGAGTTATACCCTTCTTCTTCTTTTGTCGCACTTATAAACGGATCCTTTCTTCCCCACTGATAAGACCGTAAGAAGCCTCTCCTTCCACTGCAGTAGCTCCAAGATTCCTGTCCATTACATAATATCCGTCAGTAGTTCCCTGTCCGTCACCTGTGAAGTTGTTTTTAAAATCAAATGTAGCAGGAACATCAGTCAGCCATATATGCCATGACCATACAATTTCGTCGTTGTTATTGAATGCCGCAATAAGGACATTTCCTTTCTTGTCAGAAGCAGTGAAAGACACTGTTCCTTCCTCACTGTTGTATTTTATATTGGATACAAGTGCATTTCCTTCAGATCCGTCAACTTTTGTAGCCCACAGCCAGTCAACCTTTGCAATACCTGTGATATTGGAGTTGTCAACCTTGCGTGTACGGAACTTGTAATCTCCGGCAAGATGCACCATATAAGAGTTTGCCGATCCGAAGCGGCTCAAGTTGCTGTCATCATCTCCCTGACCTGCTTCCCAATCAACAGAACCAAGTGATGTAATCTCATTGCGTGAAACAGCCTTGCCCTGAAGTTCGACAGTATATTGCTGTCCGTTGACATCGGAAAGGATAAGTACGAAACCATCTGCATATTCACCGGCAGGAATCACGAAATTGAAATCCTGTCCAGCAGATACATCAACTCCTGCCCCGCAATCTACAGTAACTGACTTTGAAGCATTGGCATTGATGGAAAAAGCAAAATCAGAAGCGGTCAAATTGATGACACCTTCACCTGCAAGACGGTCATTTCCTGCACTCTGAAGCTCAAGAGAAGATATTTTACGAGGCCCTGAAACCTTAACAGACACGGCTCCTGCAAGATACTTGAAAGCAAGATTATTGTCTGAAGATGCAGCAGCTGCAGGGTTTACAGAAGAAATGCCTGCAGTGAAACTCTGCTTTACAGGAATATTGACACGCATTCTCGAGCCAGTAATTCCATCAACCGAAGCACTTGATGTAGAAGCATAGTACTTGTCAGCATTAGCAACAGGTCCAAACTCTCCGTTCGCAGTTTCTTCACCGCTGCGCAACATCACCGGAGCGCCGTTCACATAAATTGGCATATTGCTTTTCCACACAAACGAAGACTTGTCCGCAGGAGTCTCCATTGTTGCCTGCAGATATGTCAGATTCTCCTCAGAAACAGGCTCATAGACAACATCTGCCGAGACGGTCTCTCCCCTCTTGATTTCAAGAACATCCACAGCCTTGTCCAACATGATTCCGTTTTCTGTATCATACATAGTAATCTTGAAACCTCCATATGTTCCTGCCGGAATCCACATACTTACAGGTACCGGCGAACTGCCAAGCTGAAGGCCTTCACCACCGATATTATATGTAAGGACGTTTGACGAAGCCGTCTCATCCCAAACAATTGACGGCATTCCGGAAAATTTCAAGGAAACAGTCGCAGTTCCGGCAAGTTTTGTCCCCGATATTTCACTGAGAACCACTTTCTTTATTTTCTTGTCTCCGGTAACATTCAACTTCAGTTCTCCCAATAGGTTCTTAAATGAAAGAGACGGCATCTTGTTGCTTGCAACCATAGGCCTTGCAATTTCTGCCGAATGATTCTGCACAGAAGCGAAATCAATGGAAAGAGTACTTCCTGAAGTGCTTCCGCTGCCTATATCATAGGCTCCACAATAACTCTCAGCCTTCGCCACCTTAAGCTCCACCGTAGCAGAACCTCCTTCTGCAACAGTATATTTGGAGCCGTTTATCTCTACCTCATCGCCGGTATTCCAAATTCTACCATTTTCAAGGGTTGCCAACAAAGTAACATCCTTAGGATCTTCCTGAACCTCCTTTTCAGTACAAGAAAGGGCCAAGGACAACAAAGCCAGCCCGGCTGCATAATAACTGATTTTCATAAACACTTAATTAAAAAGATTAGATAAATGATTCCTACTAACTGGTTAAGAATTTCTTTTCTGCTACAAATATAATAATTTTTTATTAATTACATCATTGATAATAAATGGTTTTTTCTAACTATTTATTATCAATGATACGAATATAGATTTAAATTATCACACAAATACCCCATATTTCTTATTTTTATTATCTAACATATGATAAATTATAATTAATTTATAAAATTTAATATTTTTTACAATACAAAAGGCAAGTTACACTACGTATATCCATAGTTAGCAACCTTTGAACTGCCATATAAGCATTAAAGTATAATTTATATATTATAATATATATCAAGTGACTAAATGGAAAACACAAGCAATTTAGCTCCTTCCCACATAAGATTAATTACATATCAAAAGACAAGTAAAATCCAGCATAGTATTGCACTGTAATTAAATTAAGACAGAGCACCTGATAAAAAAGGTATATATAAACATCTGTAAGTATTAATCCGGACAATTTTGAGCGATATTGCACAAGCGGAAAGTCATCATGATGCATGGTTGCGTGTTTGCAAATTATATGTTAAATTTGCGGCATGGCTTATAAACAAGCATATATGTCACTACAACATAAAACAATCACTTATGAATACATCAATTTTTAAAATACTGATTTCCTCCATTATTTTTCTGTCCTCAGGAGCAGCCTCCATTTATGCTCAGGAACAGCCTGATAGTCCTGATATGAATGAGATTGCAGAAAAAGAAGCAGACAGGCTCCAACATCTGCTCAACCTTGAAGACTGGCAAGTATTTTATGTGGATTCCACTCTCAAACATGATTTTCCTGCAATGCAGGAAGAAATGATGAAACTCCAGTCTGCAAAAGTATCAAACTCATCAATGTATGTTGCTGTTCAGGACAAGTGGATGGAAAGAATCGACAACAGTTACAGGAAATTCTTCTCTGCGACTCAATGGGAAGCCTACATGAAGAGCGGAGCTGCAAAACTGCAGAAAGCCAGGGAGAAAAGAAAGCAGAAAGCTCTGGAAGATGAAGCTAAGCTGAAAGAAAAGCTTGGAAAATGAATATCATCATCCGGCATATCAAATTTACATTATATATTATAATGTGCACCGCCGCCAATATATATGGCGGCTCTTTTCTTTCCGTCCCGGGCTCATTGTCAGAACTTCTGCTCATTTTCGGAATTTCATCAGTTATATCAGGGAAAAGCAAGATCTGGGGGTATCTTGCAAATGCCTTTATGTGCATCATATTTTCAGTCCAATGCCTGATTCTTTTCTTTTCAGGAGAGTTTCTCAGTCCCCTTATGATTGAAAATGCCGGAATGGCCGACAATCTCGGTGATAATATCACAACATATTCCATCCTTACAGCAGCAGTTGTAGCTGTATCATTTCTCCCCTTCCGGATAACAGAGGGTATTTCCTCTACCAAAGCATACAAACTGGTGGTATCTATATCCGCAATGGTCTATTGTGCGACGCTTTTTACCGGAATACTGGCAAACGGACATGCAGTTTCCCCTATAGCCTCGCTGTCAGAGACATCATTCAAAATGGCGAGAAAGCGTGTATTTCCATTAAATTACAGAAACGCTGACCGTAAGGATATTATGGAGTTCTTCCACAGAGACTCCATAAGCACTGGATTCAGGGACTGCAGTACCCTGGCAAAAATGCCAAACATAATAGTCATTTTCACGGAGGGCCTTTCGGCAGAAGTCCTGGACTCGTATAACAACCTGGGGCTAAATCTCACACCCAATATTGAAAGCCTGCGCTCCGAATCTCTGTCCTTTGAGAATTACTTCAACCACACTGCTGCGACATTCCGCGGTATTCGGGGACAGTTGTATTCCGGATATCAGTACCGAGGCGGCTACGGCTCCCACAGTAACAAAGGTTTCGCAGAAATAGACCAC
The DNA here is from genome assembly GCA_937890845.1 of uncultured Bacteroidales bacterium. Lineage (GTDB taxonomy): Bacteria > Bacteroidota > Bacteroidia > Bacteroidales > UBA932 > Cryptobacteroides. Next base: position 32,315 of record CALADR010000279.1, read on the forward strand.
AACAGTATCAGGGACAAAACAGAAGTCGAAATAAACTCTATAACAGACATTCTGGAAGGAAACGGATACAACACTTGTTTCATCAACCCTGAGCCGGAGCATAGCGCAACAGTAAATTATATCAAGACACTAGGCTTCAATAACGTATTCCCTTCAGAAGGTAATAGGAAACTATCTGACAAGGAAGCATTTTCGGAACTGGAAAGATGCATTGCATCCTCCCGTGAACCGTATTTCGTCGGATTCTACAACATAGGCACCCATCATGGATTTGACAGCCCTGACGAAAAATTCGGAAACGGGAAAAACCCAATATTGAACAGATGGAAAAACTATGATACACAATTCGGCAAATGGTTCAGAAGGATGAAAGACAAAGGCGTATTTGAAAACACATTACTTATCTTTACCACTGACCATGCCTCATATAACTCTCCAGAATGGAAATCAACATTCAAAAGCAGTCAGGATTCTTTCATAGCCCGTATCCCGCTGTTAATATATGGTGCAGGCATAAAACCAGGATGCATTGACGCATCCGGCAGAAACTCTCTGGATCTTGCTCCGACCCTCCTTGACATACTCGGACTCGACAAAACTCCGAACTGGTTTCTCGGAAGCAGTCTTTTTTCCAAGCCTGAAACTATTTATGACAGATTCTGTGCTATCGGCGATGACTTTTTCCGCATAACGGACAACCATGCCATATCCATCAGACACAAATACAGGAATATAATATCAGAAATAAAGAAATATTACCTTATTTCCTTAAATGAATAGATGTTGTACAATTTTACCGGTTTTTTGCTAACTTTGTAAATTACTTGCAAAACAGCAGGCATTCAATTGAATTGAAAAAGCAAAAGATATGAAGCAAAAGATAGAAGCTCTCCTCGCTGAAATACAGGAGCTGACCTGCAAGACACAGCAGGATATAGAAAATGCCAGAGTCCGCCTTCTCGGAAAAAAAGGCTCTATAACATCACTTTTCGAAGAGTTCAGGACTGTACCGCCTGAAATGAAAAGGGAATTCGGGCAGAAACTAAACCAGTTGAAAAATGCAGCTGCAGCTAAAATCGAATCATTGAGAGAGACCGTAGAAGAGTCCGGAAGCAAATCAGGATCATCTTTTGACCTCACAATGCCTGGCGAGCCTCTGCAGCTTGGATCCAGACATCCGGTTTCCATTGTCAGGGAAGAAATCATAGGTATTTTCAGAAAATTCGGGTATGACGTGGCTGAAGGTCCTGAAATCGAGGATGACTGGCATGTATTTGAGGCTCTTAATTTCCCTCCTGAACACCCTGCAAGGGAAATGCAGGACACATTCTTCATTTCTGCAGGTCCTAAAGACCCTATACTCCTGCGCACTCACACATCCAGCGTACAGGTAAGGGCTATGGAAAAAATGCCTCTCCCTATAAGAATAATCTGCCCTGGAAGGGTTTTCAGAAATGAAGCCATCTCTGCCAGAGCCCACTGCATATTCCATCAGGTAGAAGGACTGTATATCGATGAAAATGTGACTTTTGCAGACCTGAAGCAGGCAATTCTTCTTTTTGCACGAGAGATGTTCGGCTCAGAAACAAAAATAAGGATGAGACCATCATACTTCCCTTTCACTGAACCATCAGCAGAAGTTGATGTAAGCTGCAATATCTGCCATGGCAAAGGATGCAACATCTGCAAAGGAACCGGATGGCTCGAAATATTGGGATGCGGAATGGTTGACCCTAATGTCCTTGAAGCCTCAGGCATTGACAGCAAGAAATACAGCGGTTTCGCTTTCGGAATGGGAGTGGAGCGAATAGCAATGCTCAAATGGCAGGTCAAGGACCTTAGAAATTACTTTGAAAACGACTTGAGATTCCTTAAAGAATTCGAGACATCGCTCTAACAGCGATGTCCCGGAGACTTTAAACAAGGGAATAATTGAACTATAATCATATATGGCAGACGATCCCCGGTCCGGTCATAACTTTAAACACTAAAAACAACACAAATCTAATGACAAGGACAGAAAGCGATCTTCTCGGCAGCGTAGAAGTGCCGGAAGAAGTCTTGTATGGAGTACAGACAATGAGAGGATTGGAGAATTTTCCAATCAGCACATTCAAACTAAGCGAGTATCCGCTTTTCATCAAAGGTCTTGCTATTGTAAAACTCGGTGCAGCCATTGCAAACCACAAGCAAGGACTGCTTACTGACGAGCTTTTCAATGCTATTTCACAGGCCTGCAGAGAAATCATGGACGGCAAGCATCACGAATTTTTCCCTGTGGATATGATTCAGGGAGGCGCCGGTACCACAACCAATATGAACGCCAATGAAGTGATTGCCAACAGGGCTCTTGAAATCATGGGACACAAAAGAGGCGAATACCAGTTCTGCTCTCCAAATGACCATGTAAACTGCTCTCAATCGACAAATGATGCATATCCGTCAGCCATTCATCTTGGCTTGTATGCGACACACCTTGAACTCCGCAAACATTTCATTGACCTGATCGAGTCTTTCGGGAAAAAAGCAAAAGAATTCTCCCATATCATAAAAATGGGACGTACTCAGCTTGAAGATGCTGTTCCTATGACTCTCGGACAGACATTCCACGGCTTTGAAACTGTCCTTCAGGATGAGTTGAATAACCTTGACTGGGCTGCACAGGCATTCCTCACTATCAATATGGGAGCAACAGCTATCGGAACAGGAATATGCGCAGAGCCCGGATATGCAGAACTGTGTACAGAAGCCATCGCAGAACTCACAGGATGGAACATCAAAAAGGCTGAAGATCTAGTAGGTATAACTTCTGATACTTCATGCATGGTAGGATATGCTTCAGCAATGAAACGTATTGCATTGAAGATGAATAAGATCTGTAATGACCTCAGACTCCTGGCATCTGGTCCGCGCTGCGGTCTCGGAGAGTTCAACCTTCCTGCCAGACAGCCTGGTTCATCAATTATGCCTGGTAAGGTAAATCCTGTGATTCCAGAGGTAATGAACCAGATTTCATACAAGGTTATCGGAAATGAACTTTGCGTATCCATGAGCGACGAAGCTGCACAGATGGAGCTAAACGCTATGGAGCCTGTAATGGCACAGTGCTGCTTTGAGTCTGCAGACCTGCTTATGCACGGCTTCGACACTCTCCGCATACGCTGTATCGACGGAATCACTGCAAATGAAGAGAAGTGCCGCCAGTATGTACACAACAGTATAGGTGTAGTTACAGCCCTCAACCCTATCATAGGATATAAGAATTCCACAAAGATAGCAAAAGAGGCTCTTGAAACCGGACGAGGTGTTTATGAACTCGTACTTGAGCACGGTATCCTTTCAAAGGAAGAACTTGATGAAGTACTCAAGCCTGATAATATGATCAAGCCTGTAAAGCTGAACATCAAGCCAAGAAAATAACTCATGACTGATAAGGGAGACGGTGAATCACCATACTCCCGATCTTAATGGGGGTGGGTCAAAAGTGGGACTCACCCTCTTTTTATTCATACTCCTGATGGAGCACGGTTCCGAACTTTCTTCTTTCCGCTCAGTCTCTCTTTTCCTCAGCCTGCCTGCGATATTGCGCCGGCGTTATACCAAAGACTTTATAGAAATTCTGATAATAGGTACTTCTGTTGGAGTAACCGGCCTCTTCAGCTATCGCATCAATGGTCCACTCCTTATGCTCATTTATCAACTTTACAGAATACTGTATTTTCAGTTTGTTTATATAGTCGCCGAGCGACATGCCGGCAAACTGCTGGATAAGGAGCGATACCCTCGCACGGGGAATACCGCACTGTTCGGAAATTGCATCACGATTGAAATTCCGCTGCAGAAACAGAGTGTTTTCCACAATCTTCTTTTCCATTCTGACAAAATCCGCATAGTCGCTGCTGTCCCTGGTATCTGAAATCGTGGGGAACTGATAGGAGTTTTCTTTCTGGGATATCAGTTCGTCAATTTGACGTGCCGCTATCCTATTGCGCTGCAATGTCACACGATAACGGAGCAATAAAATGACTGCGCCTATAAACATTATCAATGCAATGCCGCAAGTTGCAAAAATCAGAATTCTGACACGCTGGGTCTCTGCCTGCGATCTGACCAAATCAAGTTCTTTTTCATTCATTTTGAATGTCAGGGCAAGTTCCTGGGCCTTATTTCTCCTTTCCCGCATAAACAGACTGTCCTGAACCGCTGCAGCGCGCAAGGAAAGCCTGTAGGCATCTTTTGCGTCCCCTATGCCGTAGCAGGCACGCGCCCTGCCCGCAAGAATACCATAATAATCCTCATTGATGGTATCACCCGCCTGCTGCAAGTCATACAGAGGCTGCAGATTTGCCAAAGCTTCCCTGTATTTTCCTGCCTCCAGCAAATAATCTATGATAAAGCCCCTGCCATAAACTGTATTTCCATATTTGGTAGACATAAACTGTCTATATGCATCATGCGCCCTGTCTTTTTGGCCTAAAAGTTCAGCAGAAGACGCCTCTTTGGCATAAACGTATGCTCTCTGCTGGTCTGTAAATCCGTCCGGTGCCCCTCCAAGACGGTCTATCTTCTCTATTATGGAAAGACGCTTCCCGCTTTCCAGCAAAACTTCCTGATACCTCTTGTCAGTATAGAGGTACATTGTTTTGCTTCCGTATGCCGAAGACACGTTTGCAAGAATGCGGATATCCTCTGAAAGACTCCCCTGGTCTATTACCTGCTGGAGATATCCATATCCTTCCTTGCTGTACCCTGTCTTAAATGAAATATCAGCTATAGTCTGCAGTATATGAAACTCTGCAGGCTTGTTTCCAACTTCTCTGGCCAGAGCGATTGCCTCATTTGCCAGAGATGTGGTCTGAATATAATCAGCATAATATGCTGATGCAAAAAGACAGACAGACATCGCCTGAAGTTTTAAATTCGGCTTAAGTGCAACAGAGTCACTCTCCAGAACTTTCCTTGAGTATTTTTCTCCCAAAGAAAACATTCTTAGTTCATTATAAGCAGAAGCCCTGTACAAATCTATCTTGTATTGAGGCATCACACGCGGTGATTTGCTCTCCGCCGCATCCAAAAGGACAAGAGCCCTATCAGGATCTGAAAGAAATATTTTTCTTATATACGACTCTGTCAGCAATGAATCATCATCAGGCAAATCAGTCTGACCTACACTTCCATATACATCAAAATGACAATACAACAACAAAACAGAGAAGACCGTAAAGAATACAGAGTTTCTAAACAATGGAGATTCTATTCTCATACAACACAGTTATTCTTCCAAATAGGCGTATGATTTTTCAAACGTCCTGATTCCTTCTGAAATTAAAAATCAATTTATCCGCTACAAAAGTATATATTTTATTTTAAACCTAGACGATAAAAAATATGGAAACATCTATTAACATTCGCATAATATACTGATAACAAACATATTGACAAATTCCATACAGCAAATCATACAAAATTTTTCTTGTTTTTAACTTTTTTGTACACAATATCAAACATACTGGCTGCCGCTATATTTGCTCACTAAAAAAATGAAAATCATATTTGCAAAAAATCAGAAACATGCCTAAGAAATGTAAAATATTCAACAGACTTCAGAACGAACCGACAGTCACAGTAATAGCAGTCTCGGCGCTGCTAATATCTTCCATACTTGGAGTTGTAATAATAATAAGCCTGTTGACATTGACATTCAGCATATAGATCAAATAATGATAATTATATTTTAAAGTTCTTGAATTATGAAAAAAACAATCGTTCGTAACATCGCATCAGTAATGTCTGCTATTGCACTGCTGTCATTTTTCTCTTCCTGTGAAAAAGACAATAACAAGACAGATAACAACAACGACACCCAGACTGATTTGAATTCTGTAGAAAGTATCAAGACAAGCTATGCACTGGAGTTCTCTGAAGATGTCATAAAATACTATGACATAACTGTAACTTATGGAATCAACGGAAAGACTAAAAAAACCGAATCCGTTACCAAAACCACTTGGAACGCTACAAGCACATATAACAAAGATAGCCTTCCGGAAAGTGTTTTCTGCAATGCCGTAATGACCCCAAAAGCCGACCGGCCAGCCATAGATCCTGAAACTGTATATACCATTACTAAAAACAAGAACTGCAGCGTATCTGCAACATACAAGGACGGCAGGAACTCTGAACTTAACATATACGGCAATACATCTTCAAACCCTGTCAAGGGAACAAAGTTTGAAGAATATCTGAATAAGGGAAAGCAAATAGTGTGTGACTACTCTTATTCAATACAGTACTGACACCTGTTGTAAGAACACATTTCCAGCCAATTACAATTATTTAGTACAACTCTACCTTAATCATAACTATGTTTCTAAAAAAGAACATTTTTAAATATGCCGTACCGGCAGTTTTGATACTGCCTTTCTTTCAGGCATGCAAGGATGACAAAAAAAGTGATGATCTATCTACTTCAGGCTACTCCGTAGAAATTCAGGTCAATGAGATTTCCGCTACAGGAGAGAAGGATTATTTCAGGGGACTTGAACTCCTGTTCCCGCATGACAACGAACCTGGAGATACATACGTAGTAGAATGCGGAAATAAATTTTCCAAGACTTTTACATATAAAAACGTAAAAGAAGCCTTCGGAATCGTATCCACTTGCATGTTTGAAGAAAAAGCAGCTGATGGAGATGAGTTTGACTTCGGCTATACTGTAGACTACACAGTATATCTGAAAGATAGTGACGGAAATATTATTGACACTGAATCCATACAGAAATCAGATGAATTTACTACTGACATGTATCCTGAAAAGGAGATAGACTATACTGATTTCTATGAATATTTCCTCTATAAAGTTACCGACAAGGGACTGGAGCGTATTGAACCTGAGGTACCTTCTGCCATTGAACAAGATCTGCCTCTGACTGACGATGACAATGTCAGAATCAATGGAAATCTCCATATATATGGATCACATTCAGATTATTCCGGAT
>CALADR010000280.1 GCA_937890845.1 uncultured Bacteroidales bacterium
CCAGAGCGGAAAGAAAAAGTAATACGCGCTTTATCATGGCATCAGTTTTTAGTGTTACATTGTCCCAAATATAAATAAGTTACACCGGAAAAACAAGAATATTCCTGCTTTTCCGGTGTAACTATGATGACAGTCACTTGACCTTACGCTTCGATGAAAATGACAAGCTTTCCCTCGAAATATGGGTCTTTTGCCCAGCTGCTTATAGGCCAGGTGTGGACAGTGCCTTTTTTCAGGTTGAACTTTCCCATAGCCGTAGCTATTTCTTCAGAAATATCACCTCCTTTGAGATACAGTATTCCGCGGCTGAACTTCCCCTTCACCCACGGAATGAAGTTTTCAAGTGAAGTGACAGCCCTGGACACTACGAAATCGAATGTCTGCGGCAGGCTTTCCGCCCTTGCATTGACAGTAGTCACATTGGCAAGACCTATGGCCCTGGACACCTCAGTTGCTACAGTGATTTTTTTTCCTATGGAATCGCACAGTGTGAAATCAGCTCCAGGGAACATTATCGCAAGAGGAATTCCCGGAAATCCTCCTCCAGTACCTACGTCAATCAGGGAAATCCGTCCGGAGACTCCGTCCGTGCTGCCGGTTTCCGATGACATTGCCTTATATTCTTCAGGAAAATTGAGCCTGAAATATTCGGCAGCTGCCAGTGAATGCAGTACGTGATGAAGGTACAGCTGGTCAATGTCTTTTCTTGATATTACATTGATTTTGGAGTTCCAGTCACGGTACAGACCTTCAAGTTTTCTGAACTGTTCCAGTTTCTTTTCCGTGATATCGGGAAAAGCCTTCCTTATAATGTTTTCAAATTCTCCGTATGTCATGGTTTCGATTGTTTAAGTAAAGGGAAATTTACTAAAGTTCTCCGTTTGCGTAAATACAGTTATAGAAGTTCATCTGATATATCCATCATTTTCAGCAGCTGGGCCTTGGCCCTGCGGATTCTTGTCTTGACTGTATTTATGGGAATATCAAGCTCTTCCGCGATTTCCTTATAGCCGAAATTATCTATCAGATTCATCTTTGCGATTGTCCTGTATTCGTCCTTGAGCTTTTCTATGTTTGCAAGCCACTTGTCATATTCCTGCTGTTTGATGATGTCTTCCTCAGGATTGTGAAGGACTGCGGGTATGTCGTTTATTTCAGAGAGCTGGTCACTTATGGATGTTGTCGGCAGATTGTTTTTCTCCCTGTCCTTTCTGCTTAGATGGTCGAAAGCCGTATTCCGCGCTATACGGTAAATCCATGTGGAGAACTTGTAGTCAGGATTGTAGGTGGATATCTGGCTGAATGCCTTCTGGAAACTTTCAAGCGCTATGTCTTCAATGTCTTCCTGCTGTGATATATATCTGGCAATATGGCTTTTGACGCCTGTGTTGTACCTCGTGTAAAGCACAATAAATGCGCCCTGGTCCTGCTGCAGGGCCAGAGATACGAGTTCATTGTCTGTCAGATTAGTGAGCTTCAAGCCAGTTTTTTCCATAATTGCATTCTACAGTAAGAGGTACTGACAGTTTTATTACATTCTCCATCTCTTTTACGACTATTGCCTTGAGTTCTTCCGCTTCGCTTTCCAGAGCATCAAATACCAGTTCGTCGTGAATCTGGAGGACCATACGGCTCTGCAGTCCGGCTTCTCTTATCCGCTTCTCCACAGCTGTCATGGCTTTCTTTATTATATCGGCCGAGGTTCCCTGGATAGGTGCGTTGATGGCATTTCTTTCGGCCAGGGCGCGTACTGTGGCGTTTCCTGATGTAATATCCGGCAGATAGCGTCGTCTTCCGAACAGTGTCTTTACATAGCCGAGTTCTTTGGCAGATGTCACAGCCTTGGATATGTATGATGAAATGTCCGGGAAGTTCGCAAAATAATCGTCGATAATCTTTTTGGCCTGAGAACGTGGAATCCTGAGTCTTTGTGCCAGACCGTACATTATGCCGAAGTTGGCTGTTTTGGCTATTCTTCTCTGTTCCGGTGTCACTTCATCCAGATTGACCCCGAATATTTTAGCAGCGGTCATGGAGTGGACATCCAGATTATGGACAAAGGCATCGGTAAGGTGCCTGTCACCGCACAGGTGGGCCATGATGCGGAGTTCTATCTGGGAGTAGTCCGCGGACATGATTATGCCGTCAGGTCTGCTCGGGACAAAAGCTTTCCTTATCTCCTTGCCCCTGTCTGTGCGTATCGGGATGTTCTGGAGGTTCGGCTTTGACGAACTTAGTCTTCCGGTAGCTGTAAGCGCCTGGTTGAATGTAGTATGTATTTTCCCTGTTCCGGGAGAGACAAAACTGTGGAACGGCTCGATGTATGTTGACAACAGCTTTTTGACAGCCCTGTATTCCAGGATTTCATTTATTACCGGATGTTTGTCAGCAATGGCTGTAAGCGTTTCCTCATCAGTCGAATAGCTGTATCTCGTTCCTGTCTTTGCCTTTGCTTTCGGATCAAGGGCCATTTTCTCGAAAAGAACGTGGCCGACTTGCTTTGGAGAAGAAATGTTCAAGTCCGGCTCTCCTGTCATTTCACGTATTATTGACTGCCTCTCTTCAAGTTCCTTGTTCAGTTTCTGTGCAAATTCCCTGAGCTGGGACAAATCCACTTTGACACCTGTCCTTTCCATTTCTGACAATACCCATATCAGTGGTTCCTCTATGCTTTCATACAGATTTGTCATTCCAGATTTTGCCAGGTCATTTCTGACTGCTCCGGCAAGCTCGGACAATATGGCCGCTTCGCGTTCTTTTGAATTTTCCTCAGGCAAATCAATGTCATCGTCAAAAAGAGACCCTTGCTTCATCTGGATTTCGTTTTCCTGCGACATGTCAATGCCCAGGTAACTCTTTGCCAGGATATCAGGCTTATGGCTTTTTTCCGGATTTATGACATAGTGCATAAGTTCTATGTCAGCCAGACGGCCGGAAATGTCTATGCCGTTTTCTTTCAGAAGATTGCACTGGAACTTCAGGTCGTATCCGGCTTTTTCGATGGCAGGGTTCTCCAGAATTTGTCTGAAATCTTCCGCATCTCCGGAAGATGTATATATTTTCCCTCCGGAAGACACGCCAATTGTCACTTTCCTTATTCCTGCAAAAAAGTTCTCTCCTGCACATTCGGTTATAATAGTGCATTTGCCTGCCTTTACTGCAGCGGCATTCATCTTTTCCGGAGATATTGTCCTGAATTGTATTTCTTTGGATTCATATTTTTCTTCCGGTAGCCCGATATGCTCAATGTATTTCCTGAGTGAGTTGAACTCGTATTTTTCGAAAAGTCCGGCTATGGCAGGCTCGTACTGCATATTCAGGAGCATATCTTCTGACGAGACCTCTATCGGGATATCTGTCTTGATAGTGACAAGTTCATGGCTGAGTCCGATATGTTCCCTTGCATTTTCAAAGGCTTCCCTCTGCCTTGGAGTAAGTTCGGATATATGTTCGTAAATTCCTGCTACACCTCCGTATTTGGAAATGAGCTTGCCTGCCCCTACTTCACCCACGCCTTTGACACCGGGAACATTGTCCGCAGTGTCTCCGCAGATTGTAAGCATGTCGATGACCTGAGCAGTACTGGAGATTCCGTATTTTGAGCAAATGGCATCTTTGTCCAGAATCTCGCTTTCACTTCCGGATTTGCCTGGCTTGTACTGGAATACATTGTCTGAAACCAGCTGTCCGTAATCTTTGTCAGGAGTCACCATATAGACATTGAAGCCTTTTCCGCCTTCGCGTGTGGCCATTGAGCCTATAACATCGTCAGCTTCGAATCCCGGCAGCATGAGCACGGGAATGTGCAGAGCCCCGCATATTTCAGTCAGCGGCTCAAGTGCATCTATTACGAGCTGCGGCGTTTCAGCCCGGTTGGCCTTGTATTCCGGATAGAGTTTGTTCCTGAATGTTCCTCCGGGAGGATCGAATGCAATAGCCAGATGTGTCGGCTTCTCTTTTTCGATAAGTTCGAATATGTATTTCGTGAAACCGAACAATATAGACGTATCAACACCTTTGGTGTTTATCATCGGGTGTCTCAAGAATGCATAATACATCTTGAAAATAAGAGCGTGTCCGTCAACTAGAAAAAGTCTGTTGTCCATTACAAGTAGGCATAAGATTCCAAAGTTAGTGTTTTTCATTAATTTTAGCAAATGTAGTTTAAAATGGAATTGCTATATTTGTATAACAGCTTCTTATTCTTAAAGGAGCGGAAAAGGATTTTGACAATGAAAATACTTATTGTAGAGGATGAGGAGTCTTTGAGGGATATAATGTCCCGTACACTGAAGAAGGAAGGTCACGTGACTGAAACTGCAGGGGACTATGCTTCAGCTATGGAAAAGCTGGGAGTGTATTCATATGACTGTGTCCTTTTGGACATAATGCTCCCCGGCGGAAGCGGTCTTGATATACTTTCCCATATAAAAAAGACGAATAAAAAACTCAATGTCATAATTATTTCGGCTAAAGATTCTATTGATGACAAGGTAGCCGGCCTGGAGCTTGGAGCCGACGATTATCTGGCAAAGCCGTTTCACCTTGCCGAACTTTCTGCCAGAATAAAAAGTGTCGCACGCAGGAGTATGTCTGACGGTGATTTTTCTTTCCGTTTCGGAAATGTAGAACTGGAGCCGGACAACAACAGAGTCAGAGTAATCGGCAAGGATCTGGTACTGCTGAAAAAGGAATTTGATATCTTGAAATACTTTATTCAGAGACCGAATCATCTGGTAGACAAGGCTGTTATGGCAGAGGCGGTATGGGGAGATCACATAGACCAGTCCGACAACTTCCAGTTTGTCTATGCACAGATGAAAAACCTGAGAAAAAAACTGGAGGATGCAGGTGCGGATATTGAAATCAAGGCGGTTTATGGATTCGGTTACAAGCTTATAGAGAAACAATAGCAGATGAAATTCATATATAGAATCACAATCGGTCTGTCAGTCCTGATGTTTATTTTCCTGACAGTCTGGGGTATATTCTTTTTCCGCTCGATGGTGGCTGAAGTGAATGACGAGACTGACGATATGCTGGAAGCATATTCTGCTGATATAATATTGCGCTGGCTTTCCGGTATGGAGATACCTTCCGTTGACAACGGGAGCAACAATACATATTATATAAAATCACTGTCTGACGGGCAGGCTGCTGTCCTTCCCCGTATATCTTATGAGAATTCAATGATATACATTGCTTCGAAGGGAGAGACTGAGGCGGCAAGAATCAGACATCAGATTTTTATGGATGGAGAAAACAGGTATTACGAACTTACAGTAGCGGTTCCTACATTTGAAAGGCAAGATTTGTTCAGTGCGATTCTGAAGTGGATAGTCTTCCTGTATATAATATTGCTTGCAGGAGGCATAGGAATCACAATAGTCGTGGTAGAGTATAACTTTAAGCCGCTGAGAGCTTTGCTTAAGTGGTTTAACAGCTATGTACCCGGAAAGAAGAACCCGCCTGTCCCGTGTGACGAGAGTATTGAGGAGTTCAGGACATTGGCTGTTGCGACTCAGAATGCTGCTGACAGGATAGAGAAACAGTATGAATTGCAGAACCAGTTTATCGGTAACGCATCACATGAGTTGCAGACCCCCCTTGCTGTTTGCTCCGGTAAGATAGAAATGATGCTTGATTCAGACGAGGAACTCCCTCCGCAGTTTGCAGAGGACCTTATGCATGTTCACCGCAAACTTCAGGGTATGATACGTCTTAACAAGACGCTGCTTTTGATGACAAAGATAGATAACGGACAGTTCATTGATACGACTGATATCGTACTGAGTCATTTTATAAGAGATTCAGTGATTATGTTTGATGAAATATATGCGTCAAAAGGAGTTTCTTCTGAACTTGATGCAACAGACAATGTAAATGTCAGAATGAACGAGCAGCTGTGTTCTGTCCTGTTTTCAAACCTTTTGAAGAATGCATATATGCATAGTCCTGCTGGAGCTACTGTAAGAGTACGGCTCACTAAAGAAACTTTCACAGTTTCCAATGACGGAGATGGACCATTGGATAAATCAAGGATATTTGACCGCTTTTATCATTGTGGCGGCAGGAAGGAGGGATCTTCTGGTTTGGGGCTTGCGCTTGTCAGGTCAGTGTGTAGCCGGTATTCATTCGGACTTGACTATGAGTATGACGGCAGGCATAACTTTACTGTGAAGTTATGATTTCGGATGGAATGCATCAGAGTTGATATTTTATGGTTATGAAAAAGATAATAATGGCAATCGTGGCTTTTGCTGCAGTTACAATAGCAGCATTAGCTGACAATGACAAGGCTGTTCCATATGAGAAGTTGCCTGCAAAGGCAAAGTATTTCATTAATTTAAACTTTTCTGACGGACGTCTGGCCTATTCAAAGCAGGAACGTGACTTTATGGAGGTGCATTATGAGGTCGTGTTGGTAGCCGGTGTGAAAATAGTTTTTGACAGGGTAGGGGAATGGGTCGATATTGAGTGCCGGTATTCCGGCCTTGATGAAAAGTTTATTCCGGAGCCTGTAAGAAGCAGGGTTGCTGAATTATACCCAGATGCTGAATATAAAAAGATATCAAAGAACAGGGGAAATTATGAGGTCAAGCTTGCCAATGGTGCTGAATTGACTTTTGACAAGAAATTCTCCCTTGTAGAAGTAGAATAATGAGAGATTTTTATAAAGGAATACATATATGGATTTGTGGATATTGATAGCAGTAGTGGTGTTTGTAGTGGCGGCTGCTTTGATTGT
>CALADR010000281.1 GCA_937890845.1 uncultured Bacteroidales bacterium
AGGTCTTTCTCGCGACCGTGCTGGTTTCGAAGTGCGAGACGTACACTATACTCATTATGGTCGTCTTTGTCCTATTGAAACTCCTGAGGGTCCGAACATCGGTCTGATTTCATCCCTTTGCGTTTATGCAAGAATCAATGACCTTGGATTTATCGAGACTCCTTACCGCAAGGTAAATGGCGGAAAGGTAGACTTGAGCTCTGAGGGATGGACATATATGAGCGCAGAGCAGGAAGAGGATATGATGGTCTCTCTTGCAAATGTCAAGATGGATGAAGACGGAAATATTCTTGAGGACAGAATCCAGTGTCGTCTTGGTGCAGACTTCCCTGTAGTTACTAAAGATGAGGTTGACTATATGGATGTTGCCCCTAACCAGATTGCATCTGTGGCAGCATCACTCATTCCTTTCCTTGAGCACGATGACGCGCATAGGGCATTGATGGGTGCGAACATGATGCGTCAGGCAGTTCCGCTTCTCAATCCTGAGTCACCTATTGTAGGTACAGGCTTGGAAGAAAGGGTATGTCATGACTCCCGTACTCAGATTATAGCAGAAAGAACGGGAGAAGTGGTTTACGTTGATGCAAATGAAATTCATGTAAAGTATGACAGGACAGATGACGAGAGGTTTGTAAGCTTCTCTCCTGATGTGACTGTTTATAAGCTTCCTATATATAGAAGAACCAACCAGAGTACAACAATCCTTCTTAAGCCGATAGTGCGTAAGGGTCAGATGGTGGAAAAGGGTACTATCATGACTGAGGGTTATGCTACCCAGGATGGAGAACTTGCACTCGGCCGTAACCTCAAGGTAGCATTCATGCCTTGGAAAGGTTATAACTATGAGGATGCTATAGTTCTTTCAGAGAGAATGATTCGTTGGGATATCCTTACTTCGGTACATGTTGACGAGTATATTACTGAAGTCCGTGATACCAAGCGTGGTATGGAAGAACTTACTTCTGATATTCCTAATGTAAGTGAGGATGCAACCAGAAATCTTGACGAAAACGGTATCATTCGTGTAGGTGCTCACATTGATCCGGGTGATATTATGATAGGAAAGATTACTCCTAAGGGAGAAAGCGATCCTTCTCCGGAAGAAAAACTGCTTAGGGCTATTTTTGGTGACAAGGCAGGAGATGTGAAGGATGCTTCCTTGAAGGCAACACCTTCACTCAGTGGAACTGTAATCGGTACGGCTCTTTATTCTAAAGTGGCCAAAGAGAGCAACAGAAAGGGTGCAAAAGCTGACCAGAAAGCGAAGCTTGATAAGGTTGAAGAGGAATTCAATACTAAGGCCGAGGCCTTGAGAGTCAAGTTCCTTGATAAGCTTTCAGTTCTTGTTGAAGGAAAGAAGAGTGCCGGCGTAAGTGATCTTTACGGAGTTGAAATCATTGCCAAGGATAAGACAATAGTCTTCTCAGATATCAGAGACATTGACTATGAGAATATAAACTCAAGCAAATGGACAACTGACAAGAATGCAAATATTCTGATTCGTGAGTTGATCAACAATTATTGCATCGCATTTAAAGAGGCCGCTGCAAGACATCGCAGAGTGATTGACAAAATCAAAGTCGGTGATGAACTTCCTAATGGAGTAATGCAGTTGGCGAAAGTATATGTTGCCAAGAAGAGAAAGATCAGAGTGGGTGACAAGATGGCGGGTCGTCACGGAAACAAAGGTATTGTAGCTAAGGTTGTGAGGGATGAAGATATGCCATTCCTTTCAGATGGAACGCCTGTGGATATAGTCCTTAACCCTCTTGGTGTGCCTTCTCGTATGAACCTCGGTCAGATTTACGAGACTGTTCTCGGATGGGCAGGTGCAGAGCTTGGTGTCAAGTTCAGTACTCCTATTTTTGACGGAGCCAGCATAGATGATATCTGTGAGTTTACTGACAAGGCAGGTCTTCCTAAGTTCGGTAAGACATATCTTCGTGACGGTGGTACAGGAGACTGGTTTGACCAGCCTGCGACTGTCGGAGTTATCTATATGATCAAACTGGGTCATATGGTTGACGACAAGATGCACGCAAGATCTATCGGACCTTACTCACTTATTACTCAGCAGCCTCTTGGAGGTAAGGCACAGTTTGGAGGACAGAGATTTGGAGAGATGGAGGTTTGGGCGCTTGAGGCATTCGGCGCATCAAACGTTCTGCAGGAAATCCTTACCGTCAAGTCTGATGATGTAAATGGAAGGTCTAAGACTTACGAAGCTATCGTAAAAGGGGATCTTATGCCTGCGCCAGGCATTCCGGAATCTCTCAATGTACTCCTTCACGAGTTGAGAGGTCTTGGACTGAAGGTCACATTGGATTAGTTATACTGACAATTTGAAACATTGGAAATATGCCTACTTTTAATAAAGAAAACAAAGTAAAAAGCAATTTCGAAAGAATCAGCATTTCTCTCGCTTCTCCTGAAGATATAAAAGACAGGTCTTCAGGAGAGGTCCTGAAACCTGAGACAGTGAACTACAGGACTTACAAGCCAGAGAGAGACGGCCTTTTCTGTGAGAAGATCTTCGGACCGACAAAGGACTATGAGTGTCATTGCGGAAAATATAAGAGAATCCGCTATAGAGGTATAGTCTGCGACCGATGTGGAGTTGAAGTCACAGAGAAAAAAGTCCGCAGGGAAAGGATGGGACATATTGAGCTCACTGTTCCTGTTGCACATATCTGGTACTTCAAGTCTGCTCCTAACAAGATTGCGGCACTTTTGGGAATACCAGCAAAAAAGCTTGAGGCTGTTATTTACTACGAAAAATATATTGTCGTAAATCCGGGTACTACAAGCCTTGCGAAGATGGATCTTCTCTCAGAGGAGGAATATCTGGATTTGATAGATACAATGCCTGAAAATCAGGCCCTTCCTAATGATGATCCTGAGAAGTTCAGGGCTGGGATGGGTGCTGAGGCAATATATGAGCTGCTGAAGGAGATTGATGTTGATTCACTTGCGAGAGAACTCCGTGTGAAGATGAATACAGAGACTTCACAGCAGAGGAGAGCAGAGGCACTTAAAAGGCTCAGCATAGTAAAATGGTTCCAGGAGTCGCAGGGAATAAACAGACCTGAATGGATGATTCTCAAGGTGATTCCTGTAATTCCGCCAGACTTGCGTCCTCTTGTTCCTCTTGACGGAGGCCGTTTTGCAACATCAGATCTTAATGATCTTTACAGGCGTGTAATTATCAGAAACAATC
>CALADR010000282.1 GCA_937890845.1 uncultured Bacteroidales bacterium
TGAGGTGGACAGTATCTCCATAATAGATCCTGCTACAGGTGCATTTATAGATGAATTGGATGAAGTCTCTATTTATCCTGCAAACAATTTCGTGACGACGAAGGAACGCGCGGCCAAAGCTGTGAGTATGATTCAGGATGATATGATGAAGCAGTGCGAATTCTTCCAGGAAATAGGCAAACCTCTTGAAGCCAAAAGACTCAAGCAGAGGGTGGAGTATGACCTGGAGATGATAAAGGAAATGGGCTATTGCCCTGGAATAGAGAATTACTCGAGATATTTCGATGGAAGGACAGAAGGAATGAGGCCTTTCTGCCTGATTGATTATTTCCCGAAGGATTTCATAACCTTTATAGATGAAAGTCATGTGACCCTTCCGCAGATAAGGGCAATGTACGGAGGTGACCATTCCAGAAAGTCAGTCCTGATTCAATACGGCTTCCGTCTGCCTGCTGCAGCAGACAACCGTCCTTTGAAATTTGATGAGTTTGAAGCTGTTTCCGGTCAGAAGGTATATGTCAGTGCGACACCAGGCGATTATGAACTTGAAAAGTCGGAAGGTCTGGTAGTCGAACAGGTTGTAAGGCCTACCGGGCTTTTGGATCCTCCTATTGAAGTGAGGCCGACCAAGAATCAGGTAGATGATCTTCTGGAAGAAATACTCAAGAGAGCGGAAGTGGACGAAAGGGTCCTCGTGACGACACTTACGAAGAGAATGGCGGAGGAACTGGAAAAGTATTTCACCAGAATGGGAGTGAGATGCCGCTACATACACTCTGATGTCGATACTTTGGAGAGAGTGGAAATAATAGAGGACTTCAAGAACGGTCTTTTTGATGTCTTGGTGGGAGTCAATCTTTTAAGGGAAGGACTTGATATTCCTACAGTTTCACTTGTGGCAATACTTGATGCCGACAAGGAAGGCTTCCTCCGTTCAGGGCGTTCGCTGACACAGACTGCAGGCCGGGCCGCCAGAAATGTGAACGGTCTTGTGATAATGTATGCGGACTCTATAACAAGGTCTATGCAGGAGACAATCTATGAGACAGACAGAAGGAGGGCCAAACAGATGGAGTATAATAAGCTCCACAATATAACTCCAAAACAGGTAGGTATCAAAAAGAACCTGCTTACAGAAGAATACGGACGTCAGGGTGCAGAAGAGAAGCGAAGGAATCCACGGCTTGCAAATACAGTTTCTGGAAAGGTCTCAGCTGCCAATTCATATGATGATCCACGCTATATACCGGATCCGTCTGATCTTGGAAAGGGCAGCATAAGTGTCGGTCTTGGGCATGATTCCGTGCGTCAGAGCAATTCTGCATATAAGGACGGGTATATTGAAGCTGATCTTGCCGCTGTGTTGCAGGATCCGGTCATACGTTCCATGAGCCGTGAGCAGGTTGAGAAGTCTGTAGCGCAGGCCCGTAAAAACATGCAGAAAGCTGCTGCTGACCTTGACTTTCTAGCTGCGGCAAAATACAGGGACGAGATGTGGGCTCTTCAGGAATATCTGAAAGTCTGGAAAAACAAGTAACAGGGCGCACTAATCCGTTTTCTGCAACGTAACCGGCCCCCTGTCTGTGGTTACTGTTTATCCGTAGTATTCCTTTCTGTATTCTACAGGAGACATGCCTATGTATTTTTTGAAAAATTTGGAGAATGCTGCCTGGTCAGAAAAATGCAGGACATCAGCTATCTGTTGAATAAGCATATTGTCGTTCTGTAGAAGCTGGACTGCCAGTGACAGGACTTCGCTTGCTATAATGTCATGAGGCGACATTCCTGAACATTCTTTTACTACTCTGGATAGATGTTTTGGAGTAACACATAGTTCCCTGGCGTAGAAGGATACTTCTCTGTTGTCCTTGAAGTGTTTCCATACCATATCCATGAAGTTCACCATAATGACATCCTTTTTCTTGAGATTGTGTTTCGGTGGTTCCTTGTCAAATTTCTTTATTATTATATCACCGAAGTCGAGAGCCAGGCCGCGTATGCAAGTTTTGACCATTTCCGCCCTATAGTTGTGTTCAACTTTATACAGTGCCTGCTCGATGCGTCTCATATGCTCGCATACAGTCTCTGTCTCCAGTTGTGTGAGACTTATTATAGGGTTTTTGAGAATTTTGAACATATAGTGTCTGGGACTGAGAATAACATCCCTGAGCGAGTCTGCAATGAACTTTCTGGTAGTCACTATGCAGTAGTATTCTGTGTCCTGGCTGATTTCGTTGAATTCGACCTTTGTCCCCTCGAATACATCCATGTAGTCATAGCTTTTCATGGCTATGTTTCTGCCATTCATTGTCACTGACATTGTGCCGGATACAAGAAGCATAAGAACCCTGCAGCCGACAAGACTGAATTTTGAGAAAGACTCCAGGTCTCCAGTCTTTAGAAAAATAAAATTTTCACCTATTTTTTGCTTGTCCTCAACAAATGAGCACAATTGTTGCATACTCCCTTGCTTCATGAAATTTTGACATATATATGTTTAAAAATATCACATTCTGACAAATTGATATTACTTTTAAGCATATTGGATTTGCCAATGCGATTTATTGACAAATGTAAAAGAATTTTTAACAAGTCAAAAGAAAAAACATATAATATTTTTGCGCCGGAATTTAAAAGTGAAAAAATATATTTAAGGTAAAATGATGAAAGCATTTAATGTAATGACAATCGGACTGTGTGTCCTTGCAAGTGTAGTGTCTTGCGGACAGCAGCAGGGAGCCCAGCAACAGCAGGCAAGACCAAGTGTTTATCCGCTTTTGACACTGGCTCCCGAAAACAGGACTCTGACAGTAAGTCATCCTGCAGTAGTGGAGGGAAAACAGTATGTAGAGGTTCGTCCTCAGGTTTCAGGAATCGTAACCAAGGTTCTTGTAAAGGAAGGAGCTGATGTCAAGAAGGGACAGACTCTGTTTGTGATAGATACAATCCCATATGCAGCTGCATACCAGACAGCCAAGGCTAATGTAGCGGCTGCCGCAGCTCAGGAGGCTACTGCAAAGTTGAATCTTGAAGGAAGCAAGGAGCTTCATGCCCAGAAAGTCATATCAGACTTCGAACTTCAGACAGCACAGAATACATACAATACAGCAGCAGCTTCTCTTGCACAGGCAAAGTCTCAGGAAATCAATGCTGCCAACAACTTGTCATTTACCAAGGTTAAGAGCCCTGTGAGCGGTTCTGCGGGTATGACATCAATCCGTGTAGGTACACTTGTAAGCGCAGGAAGCGTATCGCTTATCAATGTGTCGGACAATTCACAGATGTATGTGTATTTCTCTCTTCCGGAGAAAGAAGTTCTGAGCCTTACAAAAGAATATGGTTCAATCAAAAATACCATTGACTCTTATGCAGAAGTTTCACTTGTCCTCAGTGACGGAACAACTTATGAGAAACCTGGTAAAATCGACGTTATCAGCGGTATAGTTGACAAGAATACCGGTTCAGTAAGACTTCGTGCTGTGTTTGACAATGCTGAAGGAAGGCTTATGAGCGGCAGTGCGGCAAATATTGTAATCCCTTATTCAAGGGAGAACTGTATTGTAATTCCTCAGGAGGCTACATTTGAGGTACAGGACAGGGTTTACGCATATAAAGTGGTTGATGGAAAGACAGCTGCAGCTCAGATTAAGGTCTTTAAGATTAATGACGGAAAAGAGTATATCGTTGAAGAAGGTCTTCAGGAAGGTGATGTGATTATTGCCGAGGGCGCAGGTCTCGTAAGAGAGGGAACTCCGGTAGCAACTTCTTCCGCTTCAGATAAATAAGGAGAAAAAGCATGAATCTCAAAACATTTATTGACCGTCCGATACTGTCGGTCGTAATATCCGTATTTATAGTGATGGTGGGAATCATTTGATTGTCCACTCTTCCAGTTGAGCAATATCCTGATATTGCTCCTCCTACCGTCAGAGTCAGTACTGTATATAGCGGTGCCAATGCGACAGCTGTCCAGAACAGTGTGATTGTACCATTGGAGCAGGCTATCAACGGTGTTGAGAACATGACGTACATGACTTCAGATGCCAGTAATACCGGTTCTGCGTCAATAACCATTTATTTCAAGCAGGGAACAAATCCGGATATGGCAGCTGTCAATGTCCAGAACAGGGTATCAAGAGCTTTGTCTATGTTGCCTGCTGAAGT
>CALADR010000283.1 GCA_937890845.1 uncultured Bacteroidales bacterium
TGCATTATGATGTGCATCTTATCGGAGGGATTGTCCTGCATCAGGGAAAGATTGCGGAAATGGCTACCGGAGAAGGTAAGACACTCGTAGCGACTTTGCCTGTATTTCTCAATGCCTTGGCTGGTAAGGGAGTACATGTCGTGACAGTCAATGACTATCTTTCAAAACGTGACTCTGAGTGGATGGGGCCGCTTTATATGTTCCACGGCCTGTCTGTCGATTGTATTGACAAGCATCAGCCAAACAGTGATGCAAGGAAGAAAGCCTATGCCTGTGATATCACTTTCGGAACTAACAACGAGTTCGGTTTTGACTATCTGAGGGACAATATGGCAGTTTCCCAAAACGATCTGGTACAGCGCAAGCATCATTTTGCAATCGTCGATGAGGTCGATTCAGTGCTTATTGATGACGCCCGTACCCCTTTGATTATTTCAGGTCCTGTTCCAAGAGGTGACGACCAGAAATTCATGGAGTTCAAACCATATGTCGAGCGTCTGTACATGAACCAGAAGACATTGGTTACAAACACACTGAATGAAGCCAAGAAACTTATTGCAGCAGGAGACGAGAAAGAAGGAGGAAAACTTCTCCTCAGAGCATATAAGGGACTTCCTAAGTATAAGCCTCTTATAAAGTATCTCAGCGAACCTGGCATCAAGCAGATTCTGCAGAAGACCGAGAATTATTATATTCAGGACAACGAGAGGGAAATGCCTGTAGTAACAGATCCTCTGTTCTTCGTAATCAACGAGAAGCAGCACTCTGTCGACATGACAGACAACGGTCATGACCTTTTGAGTGGTACCCTTTCCGATCCTAAGTTCTTCATCTTGCCGGATGTCGGAAGTGAAATCGCAGAAGTGGAGAAATCGGATATTGATGTTCAGGAAAAGCATGCCAGGAAAGATGAGATAATGGCGGAGTTTGCCTTGAAGTCCGAGAGAGTACATACTGTGAACCAGCTTCTTAAGGCATACGCGATGTTTGAAAAGGACATCGATTATGTCATAATGGACAACAAGGTAAAAATCGTTGACGAGCAGACCGGTCGTATCATGGAAGGACGCCGCTGGAGTGACGGACTTCATCAGGCAGTGGAGGCAAAGGAAAATGTGAAGGTTGAGGCAGCGACGCAGACGTTTGCCACCATCACACTGCAGAACTATTTCCGTATGTACCATAAGCTTGCAGGTATGACAGGTACGGCTGAAACTGAGGCTGGTGAGTTCTGGTCTATCTATAAATTGGATGTAGTGGTGATTCCGACCAACAAGCCTATTGCAAGGATAGATGGAAATGACAAGATTTACAAGACAAAGAAGGCAAAATACGAAGCTGTCATCAACAAGATAGAGGAACTGACAAAGGCAGGACGCCCTGTTCTTGTCGGTACTACAGATGTAGAGACATCAGAGCTCTTGAGCAGAATGCTTAAGCTCAGAGGAATCCAGCACCAGGTATTGAATGCCAAGCAGCATGCGCGTGAGGCAGATGTCGTAGCACACGCAGGTCAGAGAAGTACTGTGACGATAGCTACAAATATGGCAGGACAGCCGCCGTGTTGACCGTCAGCTTAGAGGTCGTGCCGGACGTCAGGGTGACCCGGGATCTTCTACTTTCTATGTTTCTTTTGAGGACAAACTCATGCGTCTGTTCGGTTCGGAGAGAATTGCAGGCATCGTTGACAAGATGGGGCTTGAGGACAATGAGGAACTGGAAAACAAGATGTTGTCAAACTCAATAGAGAAAGCCCAGAAGAAAGTTGAGGAAAATAACTTCGGTATAAGGAAAAGACTTCTTGAGTATGATGATGTCATGAACTCTCAAAGGGAGGTTATCTATACCAAGAGAAGAAATGCGCTATCCGGTGAGAGGGTGGAGATTGATGTCCTTAATATGATGCAGGACATGTCGCAGATAGTTGTAGAGAATGCTTCTGGCTATGATTATGAGGCGTTTGCCGAGTATGTGATGGCTACGATGTCCATAGACTTGAATTTTGATTCAGAATTCTATGCACAGGCAAAACCAGCGGAGATTGCGGGCAAGCTCTTTGAGCATATGCAGGAAGTTTACAAGAGAAGGATGGATACTATGTCTCAGAAGGCTTATCCTGTAATCAAGGAAGTTTTTGAAAAGCAGGGGGCTCTGTATCAGAATATTGCAATTCCTATTTCTGATGGACGCAAGATGTTGACTCTTTCCATAAATCTTAAAAAGGCTTATGAATCTGAGGGCCGTGAGATTGCAAGGTCTCTAAGCAAAGCTATCACTTTATACCAGATTGATGAACACTGGAAAGAGCATCTTCGTGATATGGATGATTTGAAGCAGTCTGTCCAGAACGCTACATATGAGCAGAAGGATCCTCTTCTTATCTATAAGTTTGAAAGTTTCAATCTCTTTAAGTCCATGCTTGAGACTTTAAGCAAGGATATTCTTTCATTCCTGTTCAGGGCGCATATTCCGCTAAGGGATGCAGCTCCTGCTCAGGCACCGGCACCGGCTCCAGCACCTGCGCCAGCAAAGAAGCCGGATATGAGCCAGATGCAGACCAGCAGGACAGACCTTGTAACAAATGGAGGTGAGCCTAGGGCAAAGATGCCGGTTCACGTAGACAAGACAGTCGGACGAAATGATCCGTGTCCTTGCGGTTCGGGAAAGAAATACAAGAATTGCCACGGAAAGGGCCTATAATTTATGAGCTATGTCCAAAAGCGATGAAACAATAAATTCCGTTAGCCGTATTTCGGCCGGGACATCTGTTTCCGGAGAAATATATTCTGCAAATGATATAAGGATTGACGGACGTTTTGAAGGCCGTATTTACTCAAAGGGCCGTATTGTAGTCGGTGAAACCGCTGATGTCAAAGGCTGTATCATCTGTGCCAGTATGGATTTGTGGGGAAAGATTGATGGAGATGTTTATGTCAGGGATGTGCTTTCCCTAAAGGGAGGGTCTGGAATCAATGGCAATATAAATACCAGGAAATTCATAGTGGAACTAGGTGCGACATTTGACGGTACTTGCAGGATGATTTCAGAGGAGGAATTTCAAAAAGCAG
>CALADR010000284.1 GCA_937890845.1 uncultured Bacteroidales bacterium
TGTTATTTTTTTATCTTCCATTTTCATATAAGATTTTCAGGCCGGCAAGATTTCTCGCCTGTGCTTTCCATATACAGTTTGCCTATCTGTCCCTGTACATTTGTTCATAATACTTCATATAGTCGCCCGAAGTGACATTGTCAAGCCAGTCCTGGTTATCAAGATACCAGCGTACTGTCTTCTCAATACCTTCTTCAAACTGGAGGGACGGTTCCCACCCAAGTTCTTTCTGAAGTTTTGTACTGTCAATAGCATATCTCAGGTCATGTCCGGCACGGTCTGCAACATAGGTAATAAGATTCATATCTTCACCTTTTTCCCTGCCAAGAAGACGGTCAACCGTTTCAATGACTACTTTTATTATATCTATGTTCTTCCACTCATTTAAACCGCCTATATTATAAGTCTCTGCCTCTTTCCCATTATGGAAAATAAGGTCAATGGCCCTGGCATGGTCTTCTACGAAAAGCCAGTCGCGGACATTTTCGCCCTTTCCATAGACAGGAAGTGGTTTTTTATGGCGTATATTATTAATAAACAGCGGTATAAGCTTTTCCGGAAACTGGTAGGGACCGTAGTTGTTAGAGCAGTTTGTGACAATTACAGGCATTCCGTATGTATCATGGAATGCTCTGACGAAATGGTCGCTGCTTGCCTTTGAGGCACTGTACGGACTGTGAGGCTGATATTTAAGATCTTCTGTAAAGAATGTGTCTCCGTATGCCAGATGGTGTTCAGATGAAGAGGCCGTAGTGGTAAAAGGAGGCTCGATTCCATCAGGATGAGTCATTTCAAGAGCTCCATATACTTCATCTGTGGAAATGTGGTAAAAGCGGCAGCGTACTGACTCATGCTCTCCGCCAGGCAATGTTCCGTTCTCTGTACAATTCTCGCGAATGTCATGTCTGATATGGTATGGAATCTCCTGACTCTCCCAGTAAAGCCTGGCTGCCTGCAAAAGGCTGAGTGTACCCAAAACATTGGTTCTGGCAAATGTGAACGGATCTCTAATCGATCTGTCCACATGGCTTTCTGCTGCAAGGTGTATGACTCCGTCAATATTCTCTTCCTGCATCAGTTTAAGGATACTGTCAAAGTCACAAATATCCATTCTGACAAACTTGTAGTTCGGCCTGTCCTCTATGTCTTTCAGGTTTGCGAGATTGCCTGCGTATGTGAGTTTGTCCAGATTGACTATTTTATAGTCAGGATATCTGTTTACGAAGAGTCTGACTACGTGGCTGCCGATAAAACCGGCTCCTCCTGTTATAAGTATATGTCTTTTGAAATCCATATTACAAGTTTGGTATAATAAGTCGTTTTTCTATATTACGGAAGACCGATTCCTGAGATTTGCAATGCACTGTTTCAGGGAGTCAGTCCAATATGGAACTGATATTCCGACTGAGTATGCCGGTCTTGTAACTTTGCTTGGGAACTCGTCAGAATGGCATGGCTGTATGTTGCACCCTGCATTTCCTGCATATTCAGCTATCATCTTAGAAAAGTCAAACCAGCTGCATACCCCTTCGTTGGAAAAATGATAAATTCCAGTTTTGTCATATCGGCTGCCATCCAGGATACCGGACTGGCGCTTCTTTGCAAGAAATGCTCTGTAGTCATCAATGACTGCAGATATAGCGTTGGCAAGATCCAGCGCATATGTCGGTGTTCCGGTCTGGTCAAATACTACTTTCAGTTCCGGTCTGGAAGATGTAAGATCAAGCATCGTCTTTACGAAATTTTTTCCGTATTCGCTGTAAAGCCAAGCTGTTCTGATGATAACATAGTCACATCCTGCTCCGGCGACAGCCTGCTCTCCATGTAGTTTTGTCTCACCATACACTCCCGTAGGCGTTCCTTTCTGTTCTTCCCTGCAAGGTGTATTGTAAGGGTCACCTCCGAATACATAGTCTGTGGATATGTGCACCAGCAAGCCTCCGGTTTCATTCATCACAGTTGCGAGATTTTCCGGAGCCTTTGAATTGAGAAGTGAACAGAGCTGCACATCGTCTTCTGCCTTGTCAACATTTGTATAGGCAGCGCAATTTACTATAATATCCACATTGTTTGCATTAACTGTTTCTCTTATGGCTTCAATATCTGTTATGTCAAGACAGAGAGTCTCGACTCCTGGAAGTTCACTGACGTCTGAAAATATGTATCTGTCACTGCTTCCTGCAGAAATGATGCGCATTTCTGTACCCAACTGGCCATTCGCTCCTGTTACTAGGATTGTCATTTGCTTACTGTATTTAAAAGGTTCCACCGACCTTCGGATATTTAATAAAAGTTTATTGTACAATGTTTTCCAGCCTGTCAGACGGAAGGGCTGAATTTATTTGCATTTCTGTCAGCCTATAGATACTGATATTCTCCATAGACAAAGGGAATGTCTGCGTCC
>CALADR010000285.1 GCA_937890845.1 uncultured Bacteroidales bacterium
ATTCACAGATTCATCGTGTAATACGAATGTCTTTGTTTTCTTCATTTCGATTGATTTTCAGCAAAATTGCACTACTGCTAACGCTTCTGCAAATCAGCGTGTAATAGACTACCGTGACAGTGTAATGAGCAACATATTATTGTCGCCCGTTACAGAGAAATTCTGCCATTACACAGGCGGAAAGTACTTTTGTAAAAAACACGATAGCATGGCAAATAATCTTACATCACCACAAAAGAAGGAATGGGCAAAACTCCTGTTCCTTAAAGAAAACCTGACTCAGCAGGAAATTGCCGACAGAGTCGGGGTTTCCAGAGTGACAATCAATAAATGGGCAAAGGACTGGGAAGGTCTGAAGCTGAACCTCCTCCAGACACGGGAGGAACGAATAGTATCTACGCTACAGCAGCTTGATGAACTGGACAGAACCATAGCCGGAAGAGATGCAGGAAAGAGGTATCCGACATCAGCGGAAGCTGACATAAGACGAAAACTGACTGCTGACCTTGAAGCTCTCGAACAGGATGCTTCCGTACGAGACATATGTAATGTCTCTCGCGGACTTCTTGACTTCATAAAAGCCGTAGACCTTGTCAAGGCTAAAGAACTGGCCGTCTGGATTGATTCGTACATTAAATCAAAGATAAAATGAGCCTACACGATGACAGACAAGCCGGTAAAGACTGGAAAGGGTATTTCAACGCGCTCATGGGAGACAAAGGAACTGACAATCTCTCTCCTGCCGAAAGAACAGCAAAAAGGAAGAAACTCGAAGAAGATCCTGTCAAATGGATGCAGTTCTTTTTCACTGAGTACGCCAAGTATCCTTTTACGCCATTCCATAAACATGCGATAAAGCGGATCACATCAAATCCTGAATGGTACGAAGTTTTGTCCTGGTCAAGAGAGCTGGCCAAATCTACAATAGTATTCATGTGCATGATGTATCTTGTATTGTCAGGAAAAAAGAAGAATGTGCTGCTGATTTCAAACAGTCACGAAAATGCTGTCAGACTTCTCGAACCGTACAAGAAGGCATTCGAAAGCAACTCTCTTCTCAAGGCGTACTATGGCGATCTTCGTGAACACGGCAAATGGACTGCCGATGAATTCAGTCTTACTACAGGTGCCGCATTCCGGGCACTCGGCGCACTTGAATCTCCACGACGCAATAAGACCTGATACGGTCATCGTGGACGACTACGATACAGATGCGGACTGCAGGAATCCCGACATCCTGAAAAAGAAATGGGACTGGTTCGAGGGGGCACTGTTCCCGACCAGATCGGTAAGTGCGGACCTGCTGGTTGTATTCTGCGGAAACATCATCGCGCCGGACTGCTGTATCAAGCGTGCAGGTGAAAAGGCCGATCACTGGGATATTGTCAATATACGAGACAAGAACGGAAAATCAACCTGGCCGGAAAAGAATACAGAAGAGAAAATTGACAGGACTCTCTCCAAGATAAGCACAAAGGCTGCCCAGCAGGAGTATTTTAACAATCCTCTGACAGAAGGAGATGTGTTCAAGGAAATGATCTGGGGCAAATGCCCGCCGCTGTCAAAACTGCGATTCGTCGTAGCATACGGAGACCCGGCACCATCTAACTCGAAGAACAAGGCAACATCATTCAAGGCCTGCTTCCTTGTCGGACTATATGAAGGCAACTTCTATGTCTATACCGGATTCCTTGATCATGTGGTCAATGATGAATTCGTACAATGGTATTACTATCTGAAAGACTATGCAGGTGAACGGACACAGATATACAACTATATCGAAAACAACAAACTCCAGGATCCGTTCTATGAACAGGTATTTGTGCCGATATTCAATTCTAAGGGTAAAGAACAAGGCTATATCGGAATAATACCTGATACCAGGGCAAAGCCGGAAAAATTCGACAGGATTGAGGGCAATCTTGAACCGATGAACAGACAGGGAAGACTCATCCTGAACATCGCCGAGAGGGACAACCCTCATATGAAGCGGCTCGAAGAGCAGTTCCTGCTCATCAACAGGGCAATGAAATCACCCGCTGACGGACCTGACTGCATTGAAGGAGCCGTATGGATAATCAATCAGAAAATAAGCACTCTCTCCGCCGGATCATACTCTGTCGGAGAAAGACATACAAACTCAAAAAGATTTTAAAATTATGGCATTCTTGACACCGCAGGAACTGAATACACACCTGTATGATGAAAATATAGACATCATCAGCCGTGGCGATGAAACCATTATGACTGCTGCTATCGATGCGGCAGTGCAGGAAGCATGGGGATATCTCGGAGGGTATGACAGGGAAAAGATATTTAATGCTGAGGGAGAACAGAGGAACAATCTTCTGCTCATATTCATCAAGGATATCTCTACCTGGCACTTCATCAACCTGTGCAATGCAGGGACAGATCTGGAACTGAGACAGAACAGGTATGACAGGGCAATATCGTGGCTCAGGCAAGTCCAGAAAGGTGATATAACACCGAATCTTCCTGTCGTCGACAATGACGGTGACGGCAAGCCTGAC
>CALADR010000286.1 GCA_937890845.1 uncultured Bacteroidales bacterium
CAGTTTTATGATATTCTGTGAAAGTATAAGTTCGAGAGCCTCTCTCTCCGCTGAAAAAGAGGAAGTTGCTATTTTAGTAACTTCCTCTTTTTCATTC
This sequence comes from uncultured Bacteroidales bacterium, assembly GCA_937890845.1. Lineage (GTDB taxonomy): Bacteria > Bacteroidota > Bacteroidia > Bacteroidales > UBA932 > Cryptobacteroides. The sequence goes on from CALADR010000286.1 coordinate 98, forward strand.
TATTGACTGTTCTCCCCCGCGATTTCGGGGATCACCTGCAAAAGTATGTGTTTCGGTATAAAATCTCTAATGGTCCATAACACCCGATAGAGGCTTCAAATATCTGTATGTATCGTACATAAGAATATCCCGATTATATTAATTTTGCATATAAAATCAGAACAAAATGAGAAAGTATTTCAAATTATCCTTATTGATTGTCACAGTGTTATCTGTAACAATCAATGCAAATGCACAAAAATTACTAGAAGAAATAAGGAAAAATCCGGACAAGGCAGGAGGCGTATATTGCGTATATACCTTCAACAACCAGAAGCAGACCTCGACTCCTGCAGGATACAGACCTTTCTATATAAGCCATTATGGAAGGCACGGTTCCCGATGGCTGAGTAGAGAAAACAACTATACATATGTAAAAGAAAGATTTGACAAAGCCGCAGAATCCGGAATACTGACAGAAAAAGGAAAAGATGCATACAATAGGATAACTGAAGTTTTCAATAATGCAAGATACCGCGCCGGTTCATTGACTCCGCTTGGATATACACAGCATCGTGACATAGCAGGAAGAATGGTTAAAAACTTTCCTGATGTGTTTTATGACGGAGCGAAAATAAACGCAGAATCCACCACTTATCCCAGATGCATTATAAGCATGGCCGCCTTCTGTGAAAGACTGAAAGAATATAACCCATCATTGGAAACAACTCTAACTTCTGATTTGCGTACAACCAGGACTCTCAATTTTTTCCATAAGGAAGCCAATCCTGAACTCAGCAAAGAGTTCCTGAATTTCGTCAATCACGGCGAATGGAAAGACAAGCATCACTCAATGGCCCCTGAATATATCAGTACCGAGCGTATTATGAATTCACTGTTCACAGACCCTGATTTCATACCGGAAGAAGAAGCCAGAGAAATGATCAGACAACTTTATTACTGGGCAATAAATATACAGGGTACAGACATCAGCGGTAAAGTTTCATTATATGATATCTTCACCCCGGAAGAACTTTACAGCAACTGTATTTACGACAATTACTATTTCTTCGTCCTTGACGGACCTTCCGATATAAACAAAGGAGCTCCAGAATATTATGCAAGGATACTACTCGAAGATATAATCAAAAAAGCAGATG
>CALADR010000287.1 GCA_937890845.1 uncultured Bacteroidales bacterium
ATTCCTCGTGCAGCTCTTACTGCTGACAGGATGGCAAGGACTGCACAGTTCTTCTCATTCGGTACCAACGACTTGACTCAGATGACATTCGGTTTCTCACGTGATGACGTAGGAACTTTCATGGGTGACTATCTGGGTAACAAGATTCTTGATGCTGATCCGTTCAAGACTCTTGATACCAAGTCTGTAGGCAAGCTTGTGAACCATGCTGTCATCGAGGGCCGTCATACCAAGGCTGACTTGAAGTGCGGTATCTGCGGTGAGCACGGAGGTGATCCTGCTTCTGTAGAGTTCTGCTACAAGATAGGACTGAACTATGTGTCTTGTTCACCGTTCCGCGTTCCTATCGCAAGACTTGCAGCGGCGCAGGCTGCTATCAAGGCTGAAAAGTAATTTCAGCCTTGATGCAGCCCGCAGGGTCTCAACCCCCTGCGCCCCCTATTAGGGGGATTGGTTATATTATATAGGGATTTGCTCTTAGGGGTGAATCCCTTTTTTAATTTGTCTCAGGTTTGGTACGGAAAACGCCTTTTTGCGGTACCAAACGGCTCTCAAACCTCGTTTTGTACCGGAAAGCCCCTCCTGCGGTACCAAACGGTTTTCAGGGAGTTTATTGGCTTGCCGAAGGTATTAGAAGATTGGCGGCAAAGATGACTTGTCAGAATACCAATATCGGATAAGATTCTTAAATTTGCATCCGGGCAAACGGGGAGAGTTCCTGAAAAGTTTGTCCGGATGTTTTTTGTGGAAAGTTATTCCGGTATGACGCTATGAGAATAGTGATTATAGACAACTACGATTCATTTACATACAATCTGAGGCAGATGCTCCTGGAGTGCGGACCGGATGTGGATGTCCTGCTGAATGACAGGTTTAACGTCGCTGATTTGGAAAAATACGACAAGATAGTATTCTCTCCCGGCCCCGGACTGCCATCAGAAGCCGGCAGAATGAATGAAGTGATAACTGCTTATGCCGGCAAAAAGCCTATGTTGGGCATCTGTCTGGGCGAGCAGGCCATTGCAGAGGTATTCGGAGCACATCTGCAGAACCTTCAGCGTGTATTTCACGGCATACAGACTCCGGCCGAAGTAGAGGCAGAAGATTATATTTTCGAAGGACTTTCACTAGAGTTTCCGGTGGGGAGGTATCATTCCTGGGTAGTGGCCGATGAAGAGTTGCCGTCATGTCTGAAAGTGACATCCAGGAGTCCGGAAGGTTACATCATGTCACTTATGCACAGGGAATATGATATCCACGGCCTTCAGTTCCATCCCGAGTCAATACTCACCCCGGAGGGCAAGACCATTATAGCGAATTTCATAAACAAAGGAGGATGTGATGGACTTCTGTAGCCGGGAGAAAGCTATAGAGCGTATCAATGCTCTTGGGGCGCAGGAGCGGCCCTTTCTCTTTGTTATCGATTATAGTACGGAGCACAGCTATGTGAGCCTTCTGGAAGATATAAATCCGGATGAGGTGCTGTATTCTTTCCCCTCATGGAGCAATGATTCGGCAGAGCTGGAAAGATACGGTGTGGAATCCGTAATACAGTCAAAGAGGACTCAGTCAATGAGTAGCATGCCGATTAAGATACATGAAATGCCCGCTTATGAAAGTCCGGCTCATGAAAGTCAGAGGATGGAGACACGGAGTAGAGAGGTGCAAAATTCTGATACACAGTCCGGTGAAGTATGTGACAAGGTCATCTGGGAGATTAGTCCGGAAACGGCAGAAACCTACAGAAGAAAATTGGATATCATCCAGAGGCACCAGCAGGCCGGAAACAGCTTTCTGGCAAATCTCACCTGCCGCATCCCTGTGCGTACAAATCTTTCGTTGAAGGAGATTTATCTGCGTTCGGAAGCTATGTACAAACTTTGGTTCAGGTCGCATCTGGTGTGCTTTTCACCTGAAATATTCGTGCGCATCGAAAACGGCATCATCAGCGGTTATCCAATGAAAGGGACGATAGATGCCTCGCTTCCTGGTGCCTCGCAAAAACTCATGGACGATGAAAAGGAAGCAGCCGAGCATGCTCCCATAGTCGATCTGATAAGAAATGACCTGAGCAGAGTAGCCTCTGCAGTACATGTGCCGCGCTACCGCTATATAGATCTTCTGCATACAAACAAAGGGGATATCCTCCAGACAAGTTCCCGTATAGAAGGAAAACTGGCTGATGACTACAGGTCCCATATAGGTGACATCCTGTTTTCGCAGTTGCCGGCCGGGTCTATTACAGGGGCACCGAAACGCAGGACAGTAGAGATAATCAGGGAAGCGGAAGACTATGACCGTGGTTTCTACACTGGAGTAATGGGCATCTGCTGTGACGGCAGTCTTGAAAGCGCAGTGATGATACGATATGTCGAACAGGAGAAAGACGGCCTGGTATTCAAGGCCGGAGGAGGAATCACGGCGCAAAGCCGGTGGAAGAGCGAGTATGAAGAAGTGATGCAGAAAGCCTATGTGCCGATTTATTGAAACAATAAGAGTGGAAAACGGAAGAGCCTTATCTCTCCCGTATCACCAGAAAAGAGTAAACGAATCGCTTCTGCTGACAGGAGGAGGAAATGTCCGGCTTTCTCTTTCCGGACTTCTCGGCAACCTTCCTACGACTGAAGGGGTTTTCAAGGCAAGGATTGTTTATGACAATACCGGCAAAGTGCTGGAACAGAGTCTGTCTCCATATACCCCTAAAAAAGTGCGGACTCTCCGGCTTGTCGATTGCGACGATATAGACTACAGTCTCAAGTATGCGGACCGCACCATGCTCAATGCGCTTGCAGCCATGGCCGGCAGTGCTGACGAAATCATAATCGTGCGCCATGGAAAGCTGACGGATACATCTTACAGCAACATAGCCCTCTACGATGGCAAAAACTGGTTCACTCCACGGATCCCTCTGCTACGGGGAACTATGCGGCAGAGTCTTATAGATGAGGGTGTTATCCAGGAAGCGGACATCACACCTGCCGACCTCGGACGCTATCGGAAGGTGTCTCTGATAAACGCAATGATGCCTCTTGGAACATGTTGTGCAGATACTGAATCCATAGATTATAAGTTCTGAAAATATTGAAACTTTTCCAACCTTTTGCAGCTTATCTCCGTCTAACTGATGAAACCGCTTGAAAAGGAGATTAAGTTAAACATTAATATTGGTAAAGTTATGAATGAATTGGTTTCTATTTTGGTCCCGCTTGGGATTTGTGTCGTGATGCCGGTGATGGTTATGTGGTTTGTAGCAAGGATACAGCAGAATGCAGTAAACAAAAGGACGGAAATTATGCTCAAGGCCATCGAGTCCGGAGTCGCAATCGATCCGGATTTATTTGGCGGAAAGCAGCGCTCTGTGTCAATAAAGGAGCGTCTTCTGAAACGCCTTGTATTTGGTTGCCTTGCATCACTTTTGGGCATTTTATTGGCTGTTATGGGGATTGTCCAGTGGGTTAACTGGGACGGAACTACATCGAACGACTCGTTTGTCTTACCTCTGGTTTTTGCCGGAATCTTTTTATCTACAGGTGTTGCCCTTGTTATAGGTTTCTGTGTGGGAAGGAAAATGCTTGCCAGGGAAATAGAGGCAGAGGATAAAGCTTTGGAGCAGAAGTAGGTTTATGTCACCGGAACGATTCATAGACCATGTCAGAGTCGAGCAGGAATCGCTGAGGCGGTTTCTGCTTGCCCTGTGCGGAGGTGACGCGTCATTGGCCGATGATATCGCGCAGGATGCGTTGGTACGCGCTTATGTTGCTTCCGGCTCTTTTTTAGGACTTTCAAAGTTCAGTACCTGGCTATTCAGAATCGCATATAATTGTTATGTGGATCACTGCCGGAAACCCCGGCTGGAAACCGTCCCTTCTGATACGAAGCAGGCCTTGTCAGTGCTGTCATCGGACGAGACGGATTCCGGGTTCAGGCACCAGAGGCTCTATCTGGCTCTGGAATCTTTGCCGGAAAAGGAAAAAGCCTGCATAGCCCTACATTATTTTGAGGACCGGAGCATAAAGGAGATTTCCTCAATACTTCAGATTCCGCAAGGCACAGTCAAATATTACCTTTGCTCGGGACGCAATCATCTTAAATCCATACTGCAATGAAAGACAAAGATATAGAATCATTCCTCCGTGGCAGCAAGCCCAAGGTAAAGGACAATCCCGCATTTCTGCTGGAGGTGCAGCAGAAGATGCGGGAAGTTGATGGCATAAAGAAAGAAGTAGACAGGCAGAGATCATTTGGGAGAATTGCCATGGTCAGTGCGCTTTGTCTTGGACTGCTTGCAGGTGCGTTCGCTATGCTTCTTCTTTATCTTTATCCGATTGATAATGAAATAATTGGAAATAGTATCATAGAGAAAATAAGAATATTCATCGGGCCGTGGAAACACTATCTGATGCTTTCTGTAGCCGGCTGCGCCATAGCGTTGGGGGTACTCTTCGGCACAGGGAAAAGTCATACGATGAATCTCTGACCCCTTTTTAGCATACGGACTTGTAATTAGGAACTGTTTGAAAATTTCGGATAATAAAATTTAAACGGTTTCTTACCTGGCTCCGGTGTCTTTTGCCCAGCCGGTATTGAGAAACTCTTTATGTATCTCAGGATCTGCCGTCTGTTCTATGTGGCATGTCAGTCCGCAACTCTCCGGAAGATCTATTGTCTGCGGCTTCCCGCATTCGGTATAGAATGTTGGAGAATGGTCAGTATATGGAACAGCTCTTCTGAGAGCATTCAGAAATGCTTCTGTCAAATTTTTGTCAGGAGAAATAGCTGTCTTTCCCTGAAAAAAGTTGACTCATCAAATGAGTTAAAAATGGAAAAGTACT